>NZ_JAYEEY010000006.1:0-184561 GCF_035156415.1 Algoriphagus persicinus | reverse complement strand
CTACCGACAACTGTTCGGTAGGAGATCCGGTCGGCGTGAGAGGTGACGGTTTATTGTTGACCGATCCATATCCAGTTGGTGAAACCACAATCACCTGGACGGTGACCGATATCCATAACAACGATGCGGTTCCGGTAGAACAGACTGTGACAGTAACTGATACTGAAGCTCCAGTAATCAACACCAACGGAGATCAAACTGTGGATGCAGAAGCAGGACTCTGCTCTGCAACTGTGATAGTTAGTGCAAGTGCTACTGACAACTGTTCGGTAGGAGATCCGGTCGGCGTGAGAGGTGACGGTTTATTGTTGACCGATCCATATCCAGTTGGTGAAACCACCATCACCTGGACTGTGACCGATATCCATAACAACGATGCGGTTCCGGTAGAACAGACTGTGACAGTAACTGATACTGAAGCTCCGGTGATTACCTCCAACGGCGATCAAACTGTGGACGCAGAAGCAGGACTCTGCTCTGCAACCGTAACAGTCAATGCAAGTGCTACCGACAACTGCTCGGTTAGTGATCCGGTCGGTGTCAGAAGTGACGGTTTATTGTTGACCGATCCATATCCTGTTGGTGAAACCACCATCACCTGGACGGTGACCGATATCCATAACAACGATGCGGTTCCGGTAGAACAGACTGTGACAGTAACTGATACTGAAGCTCCGGTGATTACCTGTCCTGCCAATATCAGTAGCACGGTAGGATTTGGTGAAACTGGAAAGGTAATTACCTATAACTTACCAACAGCTACAGACAATTGTAGTGTTGCTTCGGTTGAACTGATCAGTGGTCTGGCAAGTGGAGAGATCTTCCCAGTAGGTTCTACAACGGTGACTTACAGAGCTACCGATCCTTCTGGAAATACAGTTGATTGCAGCTTTACCATAACCATCACAGAAAGTGATGACAATGAAAATCCAGTAATCAATGATTGTCCATCGGATATTATAGTATCCAATGATCTTGATAATTGTAATGCAGTGGTGACTTGGACAGAACCTACGGCCACGGACAACAGCGAATCGGTGACTCTGACAAGTAACTTTGAACCAGGATCAGTATTCCCTGTAGGAACAACCGAGGTGACCTACACTGCAAAAGATGCAGCGGGCAACCAAGTGACATGTAAATTCAATGTCACAGTAAATGATACTCAAGCACCAACTGTATTTACCAGTAATAAATCATTCACTATTGATTTGGGTGAAGAGGTTAATTTGGTTCCTTCCGATATTGATAATGGGTCATCCGACAACTGTGGAATTCTTTCTTTTGAATTAAGCAAGACGTTGTTTACTGCAGCTGACGAAGGTGAAAATTCAGTAATACTTACGGTGGAAGATATGTACAGTAACCAGAGATCTGAACAAGCTATTGTTACCATTATTGTCAACGCTGCTGATCCAGGTGACGTAGATTCTGATGGCGATGGATTTACTCCAAATCAAGGTGATTGCAATGATTCCAACAATACAGTATATCCAGGTGCTCCTGAAATCTGTGACGGCATTGACAATGACTGTGATGGCCTAGTAGATGATGAGGATCCGGATGCTGTTGGGCTGACCACTTTCTATTTAGATCAAGATGGAGACGGTTTTGGTGACGCTTCTAATTCGATTGAGTCCTGTGAAGCTCCAACAGGTTATGTCACGGACAACACAGATTGTAATGATTCCAATGACACCGTTTATCCAGGTGCGCCTGAAATCTGTGATGGCATTGACAATGACTGTGATGGTATTATAGATGAAGGGGTTCAAACTGCATTCTATATCGATGCGGACGGGGATGGATTTGGTGATAAAAATGCGGATCCAGTCTTCGCCTGTGAAGCTCCAACAGGTTATGTCACGGACAACACAGATTGTAATGATTCCAATGACACCGTTTATCCAGGTGCTCCTGAAATCTGCGATGGCATTGACAATGACTGCGATGGACTGATAGATGATGAAGATCCGGATGCTGTTGGACTGACCACTTTCTATTTAGATCAAGATGGAGACGGTTTTGGTGACGCTTCTAATTCGATTGAGTCCTGTGAAGCTCCAACAGGTTATGTCACGGACAACACAGATTGTAATGATTCCAATGACACCGTTTATCCAGGTGCGCCTGAAATCTGTGATGGCATTGACAATGACTGTGATGGTATTATAGATGAAGGGGTTCAAACCGCATTCTATATCGATGCGGACGGGGATGGATTTGGTGATAAAAATGCGGATCCAGTCTTCGCCTGTGTTGCTCTTGAAGGTTATGTCCCGGACAACACAGATTGTGATGATTCGGATCCGAATAAAAACCCAGGAATAATCGGATCATGTGTTGAAGATCCATGCGTGGAAGCCCTTGATATTTTAAGCGTTAGTAGTCCATTAGAACCAATTCAAATCAATAATCCGGTGCTGGTATCTGCTGTTGTTTCCGGAGAAGTTGTTGAAGCCAAGTGGGTTTGGGATAATGGTGCGGAAACAGTTCTTAGCGCACCATTTAGTGATTTCGCAACTCAATTCGCTTACACAACCCCTGGGGTTTATCAGATTCAATTGGTAGTGAAAGATGCCTGTGGTAATGAGCAAGTCGAGTTTACAGATTTGGCTGTAATCTTTGATCCTGATGGTGGCTTTATCACTGGAGGAGGCTGGATTTGGTCAGAAAAAGGAGCATATACGGTAGACCCTAATGCTGAAGGAAGAGCTAATTTTGGCTTTGTGGCCAAATACAGAAAGGGAAATAATAAAGTTGATGGTAATACTGAATTCCAATTTAAAAATGGAGACCTCAATTTCAACAGCACTTCTCATGATGATATGGCCTTAGTAATCGCCGGCCATAAAGGGATCTATAGAGGCAAAGGGAGCATTAACCAAGAGGAAGGTTATTCCTTCATGGTTTCTGCTATTGATGGCAATTTGAAAGATCCTGTGGAAGCCGACAAGTTTAGGATTAAGATCTGGGAGACAGTATCTGAAGCGGTTGTATATGATAACCAACTAGGAAGTGCAGACAATGCTGATGCAAGTGCCTCAATCTCTGGTGGAAATATTGTGATTCATCAACCTCAAAAAGGTAAAAACAAATTCATTGATCCTTCGGGATTAATAAAAGTGGCCTGGAACACTCCATTTGAGGAGTTGAAGGATTACACAGTGCTTTACGATCTGGAAGGTGAAACGGTTGAGATCAAAGTAGTTTGGAATGAGAAGGATTACGATCCTTTGGTGCCGGGAATCTATGAAATCAAAGGAAAGGTAGATCAGATTAATGAAAACAGAACCATTCCGTTAGCTGACTTCAGTATGTTCGTCTTGGTGATGGATAAACCAATGTCACTTGATATCACGCTGAGTAATCAGGTGATTGGTAAAAATCAATTGGCAGGTCAGGTAATTGGAATTTTGGAAACGGAAGATCCTGCGGATAACATTCATGAATATTTATTGGAACCATCAGCTGAGTTTGCATTGGAGGGAAATCAGGTAGTATGGATAGGTTCAAATGAACTCCGACACGAATACAGCATCACTGTCAGCAGTATTGATCGGGTGGACCAAAGTATTTCCAAGGAGATCCGAATTACCAGAGAGTTTGGTGAAAATCAGGTGACGGTTTATCCAAACCCGGCATACAAGGAGACCAATATCAAGGTTGACTTGAATCAGGCTAATGAAGTTAGTATTAAAGTGTTTGATTCAGCGGGTAAACTGATTATTGAGGAAAGTGACTATCATGAGCGAGGATTTATCCGAAACATAGATTTAAGAGAATTGAGCAATGGTTTATATCAAATTCAAGTTCAGATCAATTTCCAGACAATTACGAAACGATTCATTAAAAACAATTAATTAAGAGTGGCTTAACAGTCAAAAACCGTTTGGAAACTATCCAAGCGGTTTTTTTTAAATGAGAACGAGGAAAGTCTTGCTGGTATCCTATTCTAGATTTTTTAAAAGGCGGTGCTCCCAATTTTTTACCGGTGGTTTGGGATCGCTTTTCTATTTAGGTTTCTTTGTAAAAATTTTAGGACTATGCATTTCAACTTGGCAAAGCCTTTCGTTGGGCTTTTTCTTTTAATGGTAGCTACTAGCAGTGTCTTTGCCCAGACAGGAAGATTTCAGCAAGCTGCTAATTACCAGATGGACGTTGATTTGGACGTCAAAACCAATCAATATAAAGGTACTCAGGTGTTGATGTACACCAACAATTCTCCAGATACTTTACATCGGGTGTTTTATCACCTGTACTACAATGCATTTCAGCCAGGCAGTATGATGGATGAGAGATCCAGAAGTATCACTGATCCAGATCGTAGAGTAGGAGATCGTATCAGGAAGTTAAAGCCAGATGAGATTGGTTATTTAAGAGTGACTAGCCTGACCATGAATGGTAAAGCTGTAGAATACAATGAGGTAGGTACTATTTTGGAAGTGGAGCTTGACGAGCCAATTTTCCCAAATTCCGATGCCAAATTCCAAATGGCATATATTGGTCAAGTACCTAAGCAGATCCTAAGATCAGGTAGAGATAGTAGTGAAGGAGTGAGATATTCTATGTCACAATGGTATCCTAAAATGTCTGAATACGACGAGCAAGGATGGCATGCTAATCCTTATGTTGGCCGTGAATTTTATGGTATTTGGGGGGATTTCGATGTGAAGATCACGATCGACAAAACCTATGTACTAGGTGGTACAGGGTACTTGCAAAACCCAAATGAAATCGGTCATGGCTATGAAGATGAAGGAGCTCAAGTGACTCAGGCCAAGGGCGATAAGCTTACTTGGCATTTCAAAGCACCGATGGTTCATGATTTTATGTGGGCTGCTGATCCTAAGTATCGTCACGATAAATTGCTCATGAACAATGGAGTGACTGTGCATCACTTGTATATCCCTTCCAATCAAACTACCAGAAACTGGGTCAAGCTAATGGAATACACGCCAAAAGCGATTGAGTTTATGTCTGAGCATTTTGGCCAATATCCATATAAACAATATTCAGTGATTCAAGGTGGAGACCGCGGAATGGAATACCCCATGGCAACTCTGGTGACTGGCGAACGAAATCTTAATGGGCTTGTCGGAGTCATGGCTCATGAGTTGGCTCATAGCTGGTTTCAGGGAGTATTAGCTACCAATGAGGCACTATATCCCTGGATGGACGAAGGATTTACTAGCTATGCATCAGCCCTTATCATGTCAGCTATTTACAGACCGACTGAGAATCCTTTAAGAGGATCATATGCAGGGTATTACAGATTGGTGAGCTCAGGTAAGGAAGAGCCTATGAGTACACACTCAGATCATTACCATGCCAATTCAGCTTATAGTTCTGCCACTTATTCCAAAGGAGCTGTCTTTCTTGCTCAAATGGGCTATGTCATTGGGAATGAAACTAGAGACAAAGGAATTCTGAGCTATTGGAATACTTGGGGTTTTAAGCATCCCAATGTGAATGATTTTATCCGTATCATGGAAAAAGAGAGTGGTTTGGAGTTGGATTGGTACAAGGAATACTTTGTATTTACCACCAAAACGATTGACTATGGGATCAAGTCAGTGATAGCTCAAGGAGAAGAAACAGATATTACTCTTGAGCGAATTGGGCTGATGCCAATGCCTATAGACTTGGTCATCACGTATAAAGATGGAACGTCTGAGATGGTTTATTTACCGCTGGAAATCATGAGAGGAGAAAAAGCTCCTGAAAAAGGAGCGGCTACTCGGGTGCTTTCCGACGACTGGCCATGGACCAATCTGACTAAAACAATTCGAATCCCTAAAAGATCAGATTCTATTAAATCGATTGAGATCGACCCTAGCAAAAGACTAGCAGATATTGATCAAGAAAATAATAAAGTGGAGTATTAAGGTTCACATTGAACACAACTCCATAAAAAAAGGTGACTAATTCGTCACCTTTTTTTGTTGTTGGGATCATCCTGAGTTCTTCATGTCTTGTACTTCCTTGCGAATGTCCTGAGCCATGTTTTTCAAGTCTTGCATTCCCTTTCTTACTCGTGTACCAGCTGCCTGATTACTTTTTTCGTAGAACTTGTCAAAATCGTCTTTAAGAGAATTAACCAGTTCGCTTACTTCACTAAATTTGCTCATAGTAAAAGTGTTTTTTTATTGTTGATGATAATTTTTTTGCAAATCAATATAGCCCAAATACTTGCTAAATCAATCCAGAGGGCATTTTATTTGAAATTTTTTTACTCACCAAACGAAATTGCAAACTCTGAATTTTTATAAACCCCGCTAGTCAATTTCTCTTTTATAGCAGCAAAAGCTGTAATCGTTTGATCTACATCTTCCAGTGTATGCACAGCAGTAGGGATTAATCTTAAGATAATCATTCCTTTAGGTACTACCGGGTAAATGACTACTGAACAGAAGATACCGTAGTTTTCTCTCAGATCTTGCGTCAATGCAGCAGCTTCACCCACTGTCCCGTTAAGTACAACTGGAGTCACGGGAGAGTTTGATTTTCCGGTGCTAAAGCCGTTGTCATGAAGTCCTTTTCTAAGTGCCCCAACTATTCTCCAAAGATTGTCTTTTAGTTCAGGCTGAGTTTTTAATAGCTCAAGACGCTTTAACGCACCAGCCACCAAAAGCATTGGAAGAGACTTTGCGAAGATCTGAGACCTCATATTGTATCTCAGAAATTGGATTACCTCAGGATCACCAGCAATGAATGCACCGATGCTTGCCATTGACTTGGCGAAAGTCGAAAAGTAAAGATCTACCTGATCCTGTACACCTTGTTCTTCATCTGTACCTGCGCCAGTTTTACCCATAGTACCGAAACCATGTGCGTCGTCAATTAAAAATCTGAAGTCAAACTTTTTCTTAAGGGCAACAATTTCTTTCAGCTTGCCCTGATCACCCGTCATTCCAAAGACACCTTCAGTGATGACAAGAATCCCACCGCCGGTTTCATTGGCTAGTTTGGTTGCTCTTTCTAGTTGCTTTTCACAGTTCTCAATGTCATTATGTGGGAAGACGTAGCGCTTGCCCAAGTGCATTCTAAGTGCATCGATGATACAGGCATGACATTCTGAATCATAGACTACCACATCTTTTCTATCCAGAAGGGAGTCTATCACAGACATGATACCTTGGTATCCGTAATTCAATAAATAAGCTTTCTCTTTCTTGACAAAGGCTGCCAATTCGTCCTCAAGTTGCTCGTGAAGGCTGGTTTGTCCTGACATCATACGCGCGCCCATAGGATAAGCGGCACCATATTGAGCAGCTGCATCTGCATCAGCTTTACGTACTTCAGGATGATTTGCGAGGCCTAGGTAATTATTCAAACTCCAGGTAAGAACATTTTTCCCCTGAAATATCATTCTCGGGGCAATTTCACCTTCAAGTTTGGGGAAGGAGAAATAGCCTTCTGCAAACTCAGAGTGTTTGCCCAAAGGGCCCATGTTCATTTTTAATTTTGCAAATAGATCCAAAGCGTATCGAATTTAAGTGATAAAGGATTTAATGATCTGTTCATTAAAATCCGACAAAAATAAAACTTTAATGCCTGCTAAGCAAAAATCGATGCTGAAACAAATGATTCTTAACAAAACTCAGATTATTTTCCTTATTTAGCCTAAACCCAAAATTTTAGCTTTTAATATCAGTGATAATGGCAAAAATCAGAAAAATACTAGTAGCAAACAGAGGTGAAATCAGCTTGCGAATCTTGCGAACTGCGCGTGAAATGGGTATTGCGACGGTAGCAGTTTACAGTGAGGCAGATAGACTTTCTCCACATGTACTTTTTGCCGATGAAGCCGTTTGTGTGGGGCCTGCACCCTCTGCACAATCTTATTTATTGGGAGATAAAATAATCGCTGTAAGTAAGGATCTGGGCGTAGATGCCATCCATCCCGGCTATGGCTTTCTCTCAGAAAATGCTGAATTCGCCAAAAAAGTAAAGGAGGCTAATTTAATATTTATTGGACCATCTCCGAAAGCAATCCAGGTAATGGGAAGTAAGCTTGCTGCCAAGCAAGCAGTGGCCAATTACGATATTCCCTTAGTTCCAGGAACAGAAGAAGCTATTTCTGACATTCCCATTGCCAAAGCTAGAGCTTCTGAAATTGGCTATCCTATTTTGATCAAAGCTAGCGCCGGTGGTGGTGGCAAGGGCATGCGAATTGTTGAAAATGAAGGGGAATTTGAAGAGCAAATGCAGCGGGCAGTGAGTGAGGCTCAATCTTCATTTGGCGATAGTGCGGTTTTTATAGAAAAGTACATCAGTTCCCCAAGGCATATAGAAATTCAGGTGTTGGGAGATCAGTTGGGAAATATTGTTTATTTGTTTGAGCGCGAGTGCTCCATCCAAAGGAGGCATCAGAAAGTCATAGAAGAGGCTCCCTCGGCGGTTGTTTCCCCTGCGATGAGAAAAGCTATGGGTGAAGCAGCAGTGGGCGTAGCGAAAGCTTGTGGTTACTATGGGGCAGGCACAGTAGAGTTTATTGTTGATACACAATTGAATTTCTTTTTCCTCGAAATGAATACCCGACTTCAGGTGGAGCATCCGGTGACGGAAATGATTACCGGAAAGGATCTTGTTCGTGAGCAAATCTTGATTGCCGAAGGAAACCCACTTTCTTTTACGCAGGATGAACTGAAAATAACTGGGCATTCGCTTGAAGTGCGGGTCTATGCAGAAGATCCAAGAAATAATTTTCTACCGGACATCGGTAAACTGGAAACGTATCGACGTCCTCAAGGCCCAGGGATTCGGGTGGACGATGGATTTGAAGAGGGGATGGAGATTCCGATCTTTTATGATCCGATGATTGCAAAATTAATCACCCATGCAGAAAATCGTGGCGCTGCTATTACTAAGATGGTGCGCGCAATTGAGGATTATAAAATTGTAGGGATTCAGACGACACTTGATTTTTGCAAATATGCAATCAGTCATGAGGCTTTTGTAAGTGGTGATTTTGATACCAAATTCGTTGAAAACTATTTCGATCCTTCAGTCCTTGATCAGGAATTTTCTGATTCTGAACTGGAATTGATCTCTGCTTTGGCTGTTGAGTTTTATACAAGAAACAAGCCTTCAGCAAGTCTAAAGTCTGAATCAACTACCCAAAAAGAATCCGCTTGGAGAAATAGACTTCAGTAAGATGGCAGAAATATTACCTTTAAGAGCTTGGCGATATGCAAAGTCTTTGACTCCCAAAATTGAGGAGTTGACTGCACCACTTTTCGATGTGGTCTCTACCAGGCAGCGACAAGTCCTTTATGAAAATCCCTTAAATAGCATTCATCTCGCCGTTCCTCAAGGAGAAGATCCCTCCCAAAATGCTTTGGAAATCTTAAATAAATGGAAATCTGAAGGCATTATTCAGCAGGATCTACGGCCTGGGTTTTATGTGTATTACCAATATTTTCACTTATCTGGAGAGCATGACCTGCGCTGTAGAAAAGGATTTATTGCCCAGATAAAAGCGTATGATTGGAGCGAGGAAGTTATTTTGAGGCATGAAAACACAATTGTCTCTGCGGTAAATGACAGAATTGATCTTCTGAAAACGACTCAAATTCAGGCAAGTCCTACGCATGGTTTGTATGAAGATAGCGATGAGCAGCTAGAACGGTACATGGATGAGGCAATTGCAAATCCCATGTACGAATTGGAAGATTATCAGGGAGTACGTGAAGTAATGGCGGTAATTCAAGACCCAAAAATCATCAGTCATTTTTTAAAAGTTTTAAAAGAAAAGCAAGTCATACTGGCTGACGGTCATCACCGGCTGGAAGGGGCAATTGAATATCGGAAATCGATGCTGGGAAAGTTACCAGAGAAGCAATGGAAAGGATATGATTATCACCTAATGTACCTGACAAATACCAGCGGAAACCATTTGAAGATCCTTCCTACTCATCGCTTATTTTATGGGTTAGAATTATCAGCAGAGGTATTGCTTGGCAAGATCAAAGAATGGTTTGAAGTGAAAAAATTTGCTGATCCTGAGGAATTGGGGGCGTATGCTTTTCATAAACCTCATACCTTTGGATTGGTAATGGGTGAGGAGAGTTATACTTTGCAGTTGAAAGCTGGTAAGCTAGGTGGTATCAACCTAGATTTGCCAGAGAGTATTAGACTGCTTGACCTGACAGTACTTCATGAGCTATTATTTGCAAGAATATTAGCCATTCCGGTTGTCGATCAGAGAAGCTCAGATCAGATTGCATATGAAAGGAATTTTTCAAGGTGCATTCATGAAGTTCGATCCGGAAAAGCAAGTTTTGCAATCATCACCCGTGAATTAGAATTAGAACAAGTGTTAGAAGTATGTAGAAGTGGAGAGGTAATGCCACAAAAGTCCACCTATTTCTATCCAAAAGCATTAGGCGGATTGCTTTTCGCTAGTATTAAACAAGATGAATTTGATTTCGATTATGGAGCCTTTTTTGAGTAACCTTACTGATAAGAAAATTATACTTGCCTCTAATTCCCCGAGGCGACAGGAATTATTAAAGGGGTTAGAAGTAGATTTTGAAGTAAGGGGCAATTTCGTGGATGAAACTATCCCTAAGGATATTCAAGCGGAATATTTAGCCGCTTACCTGTCTAAATTGAAGTCTGAGGCTTTTGCCGGGGAATTAGGGCTGAATGAAATCCTCATTACATCAGATACTGTGGTGATAGAAAACGGGCATGTGCTCGGGAAGCCAGCTACAGAACAGGAGGCATTTGACATGCTCAAGAGTCTTTCCGGTGCTACTCATACGGTGATGACGGCAGTGACGCTAAGAGATAGATCCAGACAAATTACTCTAGAGGATGAGACGCGTGTGACCTTTAGGTTTCTGGAGGAAGAAGAAATCTGGCATTACATCCATCATTACCACCCAATGGATAAAGCCGGGGCTTATGGTATTCAGGAATGGATTGGGTTTGTGGGAGTAGAAAAAATCGAGGGTTCCTATTATAATGTGATGGGTTTCCCGCTTCATTTGGTATATGCCCAATTGAAAAAATGGTAAAATAGAGGCAAATAATCGCCTTTGATTAATAAAGCCCTGTGAATTTCAATTCACAGGGCTTTATCGTTGGGAGGAGCGAAAAATCGTACGCTCCTGATGGTTAATCCTTTTTAATAGCCATGATCTTTCCTTCCACTGGTGCTATTTTATCACCTTCTTTCAGGTTTTTGCTTACGATGAAGTAAGGGCCTGAAATAATCTCTTCACCTTCAGTAAGGCCTTCTAAAACTTCAATATTCTGAAAGTCTGAGATACCCGTTTTAATTTCTTTTAATTTGGCTACGCCAGCGTCATTTACGAATACTAATTCTTTGGCGCGTGTGTTTCCACCTACCAAGGTGTCTTGCTTATGTTCTCTTGTAGTCACAGCACCTAAAGGAACTGACAATGCGCTATTCTTAGAATTCGTAATGATTTCAACAGAGGCAGTCATTCCCGGGCGAAATGGGTATTTCTTGCCCTCGTCCACCAAGTCTTGGTAGGAATCATTCAAAATTTTGATTTTCACTTTGAATTCCGTCACTGCATCTGCTGATGCTTTTGCATTAGCGGTGTTAGCAATGCTTGTGACCACACCTTTAAATGTCTTACCGGTATAAGCATAAGAATCTACATCTATAATAGTGGTATCTCCCAAGCTTAATCTTACAATGTCATTTTCGTTCACATCTACCCGGACTTCCATTTTAGAAAGGTCTGCGATGGTCAACATTTCAGTACCAGCCATTTGTTGAGTTCCTACTACACGTTCGCCTTGCTCTACCAGTAGGTTGGATACGATTCCGTTTACGGGCGAATAAACATTGGTCAATCTCAAGTTTTCAGAGGCTTCATCTACAGAAGCTTGAGCGCTTTTTACTACAAACTCCGAAGCGCGAACACTTTGTTGTGCAGCCTCCAAGTCTTTTTGTGCTGTAATAAAAGTAGCTTGAGCTTGCTCAAAATCTGCTTCAGAAATAGCTTTTTGCTCATAAAGGCTTCTCTGTCTGTTGAAATTTTGCTCTGCTTGAGTGAATTGAGCTTCCGATCTCTGCAGTGCAGCTCTAGATTGAGAGAGGTTAGCTTCCTGCTGATTGAAATTTGCTTTGGTCCTGTCCAATGCTGAGATGAAGTTATCAGGTCGGATTTTCACCAGCAGCATACCCGCTGCCACAGAATCTCCTTCTTGTACGTGCAGGGCGATGATTTCACCTGCCACATCAGGACTTAGATTTACTTCCACCTCAGGTTGAATCTCACCTGATGCACTTACCCGCTCTATGATTGCTACTTTTTTCACTTTGGAGACTTCTACCTGAGTTTCTTTTTCGCCGCCGACCCATCCGGCGTTTCGGGCGATTATTGCAAAAATGATTAGGACTACGATACCTCCAAGAAGGTAATACAACAATTTATTAGATTTCTTATTGGCCATGGTTTAATTAAGATTAATGGGATTGCCCAGGTAAAAATCAAGAACTTTTACTCTGAAAATATAAGTGTACTTAGCGTTTAGCAGATTTGCTTGCGCGTTGAAAAGGTTATTTTGAGCAACTTGAAAATCAACTGAGTTGATAGCCCCAAGATCAAATCTTTGCTGCGCAATTCTGAAAGTTTCTTGAAGACTTTTTACTTGAACTAAGGATGATTCGTAAGTCAATTGGGCTGCTAGCGCACTATTATAGGCAGTTTCTATATCATTTCTCAACTGATTTTCTGCTTCTAATGCTGCTACCTCGCTGAGTTGCTTTTGGACTCTGGCCCGTTGTACGCTTGCTTTATTATTTAGTCTAGAAAATAAGGGAATACTCAGCTGAAGGTTGACAGCTTCAGAGAGGTTGTTTTCGATCTGCTGACCAAAGGTTGGTTTTTCTGTTCCGTAGGATTGATCTACATAATTGGAGAAAATATTGGCTCCTATTCCTAGTGTCGGTAAGTATCCCGCTTGAGCCAATTTCACACCATACTCAGCACTCTCAATATTTGCTTGGGCGACTTTGATTTCCGGCATTGTTTCTACTGCTACAGCGTAGATATCTTTTGGAGTTTCAGTCGCCATAAGTAATTCATTTATTTCGAATTCAGGCTCTATTACCGAAAATTCCGGTGAATAAGGTATCTGCAATGCCTGCGCAAGATTAAGCTTGGCAATATTATAATTGTTTTTTGCATTGATCAAATTGACCTCATTAGTTGCATTTTGAGCTTGTACATCCAGCTGATCAGACAATGGCAATGAACCTGCATCCACTAATTTGGTGGTTCTGCTTAATTGATCCGTGGTAGTTGCCAGTTGATTTTCTGCCACAGTCACCTGCTCACGATTAAAGACCACGTTGATAAACAAATTAATAATGTTCAGTGTGATGTTGTTTTTGGTGGATTCTATAGTGTACATCCCAGCCTCCAGGTCAATTTTGGATTGCTTGATGGAATTGTTGATTTGATTGCCGGCAAAAAGCGTGAGGTTAGATGACGCAGACACGTTAATATTACCAATACGTGCTGTTTCGAATAAGTTGGACACCGGGTTGATAGAACGACCCCATCTATACCCCGAACTAGCGCCGGTAGTCAGGTTTGGGAGGCGTTGTCCCTGATTCTGCATCAGTGTGGCTTCATTCGAAAGTTGGTTTAGTTCACTTCTTTTCAAGGTAAGATTGTTTTCCAAAGCAATAGCAACTGCTGTTTCCAAATCCAGAGGACCAGATGGAATAACTGTTTCTTGAGCAAAAGTTGAAAAACCAATCCCAGTCGCTAAGGCAAAGCCTAGTAGGAATTTTCTCATAATGTAGTTAAAGGTCAATGTCTGGTATATAAATTAATTCTGTAATCCATGGTAATGATTTAAGGTAGGTTAAGGTAATTTCTTTGATCCCAGAGTCCATTTCGATCACGTGACATGCTAGGTTATTTTTACCTTTTCTGGAGACAGACATGGTGGCGATATTGGCTTGTTCTTGTGCGATTATTGCTGAAATAAAAGCGATAGCACCAGATGTGTCCTTTGCTTTAATAATGAGTGTGTGATCAGCTGCCGAGAAATTTGCAACAAACCCGTCAACTTCTGAGATATTTATCACTCCACCTCCCAGGCTTTCTCCCACTACTTCTACTATTCTTTCACCTTTTTTGAGTATAAGTTTGATCGTATTTGGGTGATGAATAGAAGAATTTGCAATGGACTTAAATCGATAAATAAGCTCTTTTTCTTGAGCTAGTTCAAGTGAATTTTTGATGTTGGCATCGTCAGTTTTGAAGTCCATCAGGCCGCCGATTATAGCTCGATCACTTCCATGTCCTTCGTAAGTTCTCGCAAAAGAATTATAAAAAGTAATAGAAGCATCGTCAGGAATACCTCCCAATACACGGATAGCAGCTCTGGCGATTCTCACGACTCCAGCTGTATGTGAAGATGATGGCCCTATCATGATAGGGCCTATCATATCAAAAATGCTACTTTTATTTGCCATCTGGGTCTAATGTTCCAATTTTGGTGCTAAGGTAAAATCGTTGATACGATTTCATGCAAAAATTCATTTTTATTGTATAAAATGGGATTTAAATGGACTTATGTTGACATTGTTTAACATATACTTTAGTAGACAAAGCTTTCGTCTGACCGAAAATGAACAATTTTATGATCGAAATCGAAACAATATTTCAAAAATCATCCTCAAGTGAAACTTGGTTCTGTAATGACACCATGAAAGCACCTAATCGGGCTAGTAATTTTGGAGATGGATTGTTTGAGACCATGGTTTGGGACCAAACTGAAATCAGGTTTTTCGAGAAGCATATTCAGCGCCTATTGGGAGGAATGCAGGTACTGGGTTTGGATACTGATGCTATCGACTCCTCTCAACTTTTAGGATTTTTAACCGCTAACTATTCCTCTCAAAGAAAGCGAGTCCGATGGAATGTCTGTAGAGCTGGATTAGGTAAGTACACACCTGATAGTAGTGAAGTTTTCCAACTGCTTCAAATTTCAGAATATAGGTCAGCACCTGCTGTCAAGCAGGTGGTTGATGTTTCTTTGAAAATTCAAATATTTCCTACGCTATGGTCCGCATTTAAGTCTCTTAATGCCTTGCCTTATGTGTTGGCAAATCAAGAAAGAAAGGACAGGGGATTAGATGAAATAATCATGCTTGATCACAGGGGGTATATTTCTGAAGCAGGCGCATCAAATATTTTTTGGGTAAGAGATGGTATTGTTTACACTTCAGCATTAAGCTGCAGTTGCATTAATGGAATAAGCCGTCAAGTTATTCTAGAGCATTTGGATCGAATAAAAATACCATATACAGAGGGGGAATTTCTAATTTCCGAATTGGAACTTGCAGAGCAGGTATTTGTGAGTAACTGTACCGGTATCAGTTACTTAGAAAGTTTTCGCGGGAAGAAGTTTTCCACAGTTCCTTTACGATTTTTACAACTAGTATTTGATTAATTTTTTAAATGCCTTTTATTATTACTGACATTATCTTGAAAATATTATCTTTAACGTCCTATTCAAAAAAGATTAGTCGTTTACCCAAACTAACTGCCCAAAACCTAACCTAACATTTTATGCTCTTAGAACCTTTAGATTTAGCCGTCTTTATAGGCTATTGCTTGCTCATCATCGGGATGGGTTTTTTTGTGTCCCGTGAGAAGAAGGGACACGTAAAAAATTCATCCGATTATTTTCTTGCTTCCAAAGCATTGCCATGGTGGGCAGTAGGGGCATCTTTAATTGCTTCTAATATTTCAGCCGAGCAATTCATCGGCATGTCCGGGTCAGGTTTCGCCTTAGGATTAGCTATCTCTACCTACGAATGGATGGCTGCAGTTACCCTGCTGGTAGTTGCAATATTCTTCTTACCGGTTTATTTCAAAAAAGGCATATACACTATGCCGGGTTTCTTACTGGATCGCTATGATACACGAGTAAGAACCACCATGGCAATCTTCTGGCTTTTACTGTATGTTTTTGTCAATCTAACTTCCGTATTGTACCTGGGAGCACTAAGCTTAAATACCATTCTAAATGTCCCGATGGCGTACGGTATTTTTGGATTGGCACTTTTCGCTATGATTTATTCTATCTATGGAGGTCTGAAAGCTGTTGCTTGGACTGATGTGATTCAAGTGGTCTTTCTAATAGCCGGTGGACTCGCTACTACCTACATCGCTTTGCAAATGGTCGGTGGTGGTGACGCATGGGAAGGCTTAGGATTATTGAGAAGGGAAGTTCCTGAAAAATTCTCTATGATATTATCACAAGGCGAAATGATGATTCCCGATGGAACTGGAGGGACTCGTGATGCCTATCTTGATCTTCCTGGCATCTCCGTTTTAGTTGGAGGTATGTGGATTACTAATCTAAGCTACTGGGGATTCAACCAGTACATCACACAAAGAGCACTGGCTGCTAAGAGCCTGGATGAAGCACAGAAAGGGATGATTTTCGCAGGTTTTTTGAAATTGCTTATGCCTTTGATCGTAGTGATCCCAGGAATTGCAGCTTTTGTCATTGTGGAAAACGGAATAGACGTGGGTTTTATCGAATCAATGAAAGATCCGGTAACTGGTCTAATAAAATCTGATAGAGCTTATCCTACCTTACTTCAGTTATTGCCGGTTGGCTTGAAAGGTCTTGCCTTTGCTGCTTTGACTGCAGCTATCGTGTCTTCCTTGGCATCTATGGCAAACAGTACTTCTACCATTTTCACCATGGATATTTACAAAAAGTACATTGAAAAAGATGCTTCTGAAGTCAAGCAGGTAAAAGTTGGTCGTATCACGGCACTAGTAGCTTTTGGAGTAGCTTCCATCGTGGCTCCAGCTTTAGGGGCATTGGATCAGGCATTCCAGTTTATTCAGGAATATACCGGGTTCATTAGCCCGGGTGTATTTGCTATTTTCTTCTTTGGTGTATTCTGGAAGAAAACAACTTCCAATGCTGCATTAACTGGTGCTGCATTGAGTATTCCACTTTCGGTGGTGTTGAAGATCGTTTTTCCGGCATTACCATTCATTGATAGAATGGGGGTTGTATTCCTGATTCTGGCTGCTTTGATGATCATTATTAGCTTGGTAGAAGGTAGAGGAAAAGATCATCCAAATAGTATAGAGATAAATAAGGATCTATTCAGTACTAGTACAATATTTAAACTGGGAGCTGTTCTGATTGCAGGTATTACTGCCGCATTGTACATCGTATTTTGGTAAAACATATTTTAAATGAGAAGATTATTATTAGGAATTGATATAGGGAGCTCCTCTGTCAAAACTTCATTATTAGACGCAGATACGGGTAAAGCTATATTATCCAAGTCATTTCCGGAGGAGGAAATGATCATAGAATCGCCTGAAAAAGGCTGGGCGGAGCAAGAGCCTGAGATCTGGTGGAAGTATGTGCAGCATTCTATCCGCTATGTTCTAAATAAGACTACAGTGAAAAAAGGCGAATTGAAAGGAATTGGAATCGCCTATCAAATGCATGGTCTTGTACTAGTTGATAAGGATCAAAATGTCCTCAGACCTTCTATTATATGGTGTGATAGCCGCGCTGTAGGTATAGGTGAAAAGGCTTTTAAAGAACTTGGAGAGGAATATTGCCTGAAGAACTTGTTGAATTCCCCCGGTAACTTCACAGCATCCAAGCTTCGCTGGGTGATAGAAAATGAGCCAGCTTTAGCTTCTAAAATCCATAAAATGATGCTACCTGGCGATTTTATTGCGATGAAATTGAGCGGCGAGATCTTCACATCCGAAACGGGTCTGTCCGAAGGAATATTTTGGGATTTTCAGAAAAATGGCTTGAGTGATAAGGTTCTTGATAACTATCAGATCTCCAAATCTTGGATTCCTGAGGTGGTTTCTTCTTATTCTATTCAAGGAAGAGTTTCAGCGTTGGCATCGGAAGTTACCGGATTAGAAGAAGGTGTTCCTATATCTTATCGTGCCGGCGATCAGCCAAATAATGCTTTTTCGCTTCAGGTATTAAAGCCTGGGGAATTGGCGACTACAGCAGGCACCTCAGGCACAGTTTACGGAGTTGCAGATAAACCTCTCCATGATCCTTTGTCAAGAGTTAATACCTTTGTACATGTAAATCACTCTGAAGAAAAACCATCGTATGGTGTTTTGCTTTGTGTGAATGGAACTGGTATTTTGAACAGCTGGCTGAAAAAAATAATGGGGGCTGCTCATATCGAATACGATGAAATGAATAACCTGGGCAGTTCTGCTCCTATTGGATCTGAAGGGCTAACTTTTATTCCTTTTGGAAACGGAGCTGAGCGTATCATGCAAAATAAGTACGTTGGTGCTCATTTATTAGGTTTGAATCTACTTAAGCATGACAAGAGACATATGGTTCGTGCTGCGCAAGAGGGAATAGTCTCAGCGCTTACCTTTGGATTCCGAATCATGCAGGAAATGGGATTGGATCTTAAAACGGTCAAAGCCGGCAAAGCCAATATGTTTCTTAGTCCGGTATTCCGTAAGACTTTTGTTCATATGAATAAAGTCGTCTTGGAATTGTATGATACAGATGGTGCACAAGGTGCGGCTCGAGGAGCTGGCATTGGTGCCGGTGTATTTGCCAGCGAATCAGAAGCTTTTGCAGGATTGGAACTTCTCGAAACAATAGAGCCTAATGAGCATTTCTTTGAGCCGTATGAAGAAGTATATTCTAATTGGAAAAATCACTTGGAGGAAATCCAAAAAATGAACTTATAATTGAATTTCAAACCTATAAATACCTATAAACCACAGGAAAAATGTCAAAAACTTATTTCTCTTCTATCGATAAAATTCCTTTCGAAGGTAAGGAAAGTGATAATCCACTAGCTTTTAGATTTTATGATGAAAATCGTATAATCGCCGGTAAAACCATGAAGGAGCATTTCAAATTTGCTATTGCCTATTGGCATTCCTTCTGTGGAACCGGTGGAGATCCGTTTGGCCCAGGTACCATCATTCATCCATGGGATGCTGCTGCTGATCCTATTCAGCGTGCCAAAGATAAAATGGATGCTGCTTTTGAATTCATCACTAAAATTGGAGCACCATATTATTGCTTCCATGATATAGACTTGATCGATGAAGGATCAAGCTTAGGAGAGTATGAAAAAAGGATGCAAATCATCACTGAATATGCTAAGCAAAAACAGGCAGAAACAGGTGTGAAACTTTTGTGGGGAACCGCCAACGTTTTTAGCAATCCCCGCTACATGAATGGTGCTTCCACCAATCCAGACTTCAATGTGGTATCTTGGGCAGGAACTCAGGTGAAAAATGCAATAGATGCAACAATTGCTTTGAATGGGGAGAATTATGTGTTCTGGGGTGGTCGTGAAGGCTATATGTCTTTGCTCAACACGGATATGAAGCGTGAGACAGAGCACCTTGCTCAGTTCTTGAGCATGTCACGTGACTATGCTAGAAAGAATGGCTTCAAAGGAACATTCTTCATCGAACCTAAGCCAATGGAGCCTACTAAACATCAATATGATTATGATGCTGCTACGGTGATAGGGTTCCTGAGACAGCACGGTCTTGACAAGGATTTCAAATTGAACATTGAGGTAAACCACGCTACGTTGGCGGGGCATACTTTCCAGCATGAACTGCAGGTATGTGCTGATGCAGGAATGCTTGGAAGTATAGATGCCAACAGAGGTGACTACCAAAACGGTTGGGATACCGATCAGTTTGCCATGAACTTGCAGGAAATGACCGAAGCAATGCTTGTGTTGTTGACCTCTTCAGGTATTCAAGGTGGCGGAGTGAACTTTGATGCTAAGATCAGAAGAAATTCTACTGACATGGATGACTTGTTCTATGCACACATCGGAAGTATGGATGCCTTTGCAAGAGGTATGCTGATCGCTCAGGATATTTTAGACAAATCTGATTACTTAGAAAGAAGAAAGAATCGCTATGCGAGTTTCGATTCTGGGAAAGGTAAATCTTTCGAAGAGGGAAGTCTTACCCTTGAGGATTTGAGAAACTATGCGGCTGAAGTAGGAGAACCTATTCAGACAAGCGGGAAGCAGGAATACTTCGAGAATCTATTGAATAGATTTATCTAAGCATCTTTTATAAAAAAATCAAAAAAGTCCGGTTGAGATTAATCAATCGGACTTTTTTAGTGAAATTGATTGCCACATTTTGTAAAATATTGGGATGGAAATAAGATGTTTCCTTTAATTCTTATAATTTGGCCTCCATAGTTACAGGCGTATGAAAGGATATGTGGTAAGTGGGTTAGCTTGTTTGATGATGCTTTGGGCAGGCATAGCTATAGGTCAAGGCGAATCAGAAAAGCTGGTATTCCGGAACCTTGACGAAAGTCTGGGTTTATCCAATTCCAATATTCTAAGTATAGTCAGAGATGCAGATGGCATGATGTGGTATGGCACTGC
Organism: Algoriphagus persicinus; assembly: GCF_035156415.1. NCBI lineage: Bacteria > Pseudomonadati > Bacteroidota > Cytophagia > Cytophagales > Cyclobacteriaceae > Algoriphagus > Algoriphagus persicinus. The sequence goes on along the minus strand of NZ_JAYEEY010000006.1, from coordinate 164,136 downwards.
TTATGGTTTGTATCGGTATGATGGCACGCGCACCAAGATTTTTTTGAACACCAAAGATTCCACCTCCATATCACATAATAACATTCTCAAGATTTTCGTAGGCCCGGAAGATAAGCTGTGGGTCAAAAATGTGAATGGGATATTTGATATATATAATCCGGTTAACGAACAGTTTTCTCGGGGCGTTAAAGTTTATTCCTCAGTTTATCATCTAGCTTCTGATTCAGTAGGGATGCTGATGCAGGATCGCCAAAACAGATTTTGGTTTACACATCCTGCTAAGGGAATCAGTATTTATGACGTGGATACTGGGGAAACCAGCTATGTACAAAAGACTGATGAAAAAGGTAGCCTTTTCTCGAATCAAATAGCAGCTATAGCTGAAGCTCCTGATGGTTTGATGTGGGTGGTTCACAGTTCTGGAGTTATAGATTTACTTGATCCCAATCGTCTGATTGTCACCCAAACGTTAAGACTTCCAAAAGTTGAAATACCTTCCATTGCCAACTATGAGCTTATGATTGACTCCGATGGAGATGCCTGGATCTTTGATCCTGAGCGGGACTTGGGCGTTTTTAGGGTGGATGGATTTACCCATAAAATAGAAGCCAATCAAGAAGATAAAGGTACATATCGACTAAATAATAATATGGTGAAAGCCATAGTGGAAGCAAAAAAGGGACATATATGGCTAGGTACCGACCATGGCGGAATCAATGTCCTAGATAAAACCACCCAAACAGTCAGTTACCTAGCTGGTGAAAATGCTCAGGAAAATGCGATGCCTCACAATGTGATTTATTCATTGTATAAAGACAATGAAGACATTATTTGGGTGGGTACGCACAAAAAAGGAGTAGCCTATTATCACAAAGGTCTGTTGCGGTTTTCTCATGTACGCAAAAACTTCGCAGATAAAAATTCCCTCCCATTCAATGACGTGAATTCCTTTGCGGAAGATAAACTAGGTAACCTCTATATTGGCACCAATGGTGGTGGCCTCTATTACTATAATAGAAAGACTAATTCCTACACCGTGTACAAACATACTCCTGACGACAAGAATAGTCTTACAGGTGATGTGATTGTAGATTTGATGATCGATCACGAAGGGATTCTGTGGATAGGCACCTATTTGAATGGTTTGGGCAGCTTTGATGGCAAGCAGTTTAAAAATTATCAATACCTGCCTGAAGATTCATCAGGTATCCCTGGGCCGAGTATTTGGAAGCTTTTTGAAGACAGTACCGGTAAAATCTGGATCGGGACGCTGCGCTCTGGGATATCTATGTTGGATAAGGATCGAAAAGAATTTCATAATTACCCAGCCGGAAGCGCACCGTTTTTTACCAACAACCAGTACATCACAGGGTTTGCAGAAGATAAGGAAGGGAATATATGGGTATCTGGCGGTAGTGGTCTGAATATGCTGAACTTCGAAACTGAGACAAATGCATTTTATTCGGAAACACAGGGGAATGGTCTGATAGATTCTAACATCAGCGATCTGTTTGTAGATGCAGATGGAATTCTTTGGTTTACAACCTTAAGTGGTTTGTATTACTTAAATGCCTCTGACACCACATTTGTGCATTATGGGAAAGATAATGGCTTACCTACTGACTACTTAGTAGATCTGCTGGAAGACGACGACAAGAACTTATGGATAAGCTCTCAAATGGGGTTGACTTATGCTGAGATAAATAGGAGTGTGACACCTTTCTCTATTGCCTTTCAGAATTTCGATCAGAAGGATGGACTTCAGGCAGCCTTATTCAATAAAAATGCAGCCTTAAAGACTAGTAAGGGAGAGTTTATATTTGGTGGACCAAATGGCTACAACATTTTTAAATCTGAAAATTTTGCCTTTGAAAGAAACAACCCAAAAGTAGCTTTTACTGATTTTCAGCTGTTCAATGAAGAGGTAACAGTGGGAGAGAAGCTAGGCAATCGAGTGCTGCTGTCGAATTCTCTGGACAAAATGGATCAACTTGTATTAAAGCATGACGAGAATATTTTTTCGATCAGTTTTAGTGCCCTGAATTTTCTTTATCCTGAAAAGAACAAGTACCGATACAAATTACTTGGCTTCAATGATGACTGGATATACTTGAATGATGACCTAGCGAAAGTGACCTTCACTAACCTCGATCCGGGGAATTATACACTGGTGGTACAGCCAGGGACTGTTTTGGATGGCTGGAGTCCATACGAATACAATTTGGATATTAAAATCCTAGCACCTTTCTGGAAGACTCCATTTGCTTATTTTTTGTATGTGATGGTGATTTTTGCCATTATATTTTATTTTAGAAATCAGCTTTTGACCAGACAACGGGAGAAGTTTGACCGGGAGCAAGCAATGCGCGAAGCCAAACGTATTCAGGACTTAGATCGATTGAAGACTAAGTTTTTCACTAACCTCAGCCATGAATTCAGGACGCCACTTTCATTGATCTTGACTCCTACTGAGCATCTGATTTCTGAGACCGAAAACACGGGATTACTGAGTCAGTACAAGATTATCCAGCGAAATGCAAGACGCTTACTTAAGTTAATTAACCAGTTGTTGGATGTGAAAAATGTAGAAAAGGGAGGCTTGGTTTTCCACCCATCAGAGGGAGACGTGGTCCAATTTATCAAAGATTGTGTAGCCGATTTCCACGAATTGTCTGAGAATAAGCACATACATCTGAATTTTGAAACAAATACACACGGTCAGCAGGCGATTTTTGATCCTGACAAATTGGAGAAAGTTATTTTCAATTTACTTTCCAATGCATTTAAATTCACTCAGGAAGATGGCGCTATTACAGTCGCGCTGGAATTGCAGCAAGAAAATGAAGAGCGGGGACTTTTGGTTTTGTCTGTTTCCGATACAGGAGTTGGAATATCCAAAGAAGATCAGCTGAAGATTTTTGATAGATTTTACACCACTGAAGGACTCAAGCATCAACTGAATCAGGGAAGTGGCATAGGGTTATCCTTAGTACAGGATTTTGCTAAAACAATGAAAGGTGAAATCTCGGTAGAAAGTGAGCCGGGGATGGGATCTGTATTTTCGCTTAGCATTCCGCTAGTCTTAATTATTCCTGAAAATTGGGAAGAAGTAGAGGAAGACTCTAAGCATGAAAAAAATGATCTTAAAGAAGTGATTCTTATAGCCGAAGATCATGCGGAGTTTAGAAATTATTTGAAAGACTGTCTTTCTGACACCTATCAAGTCATTACTGCGAATAATGGAATGCAGGGATGGGATCTGGCCCAGCAGCATATTCCAGATTTGATAATATCGGATGTCATGATGCCGCAGATGGATGGAAAGGAGTTTTGTCAGAAAATAAAAACTGACATCAAAACTTCACACATCCCAGTGATATTGCTTACTGCCAAAAAATCTGAAGAGACGATGGTTCAGGGGTTGGATAGCGGTTGCAATCTTTACCTCACCAAACCGTTCAATCTGGAAATCTTACAGCTTAGCATAAAGAATCTCTTGCGTGAGCGAAATGTGATTCAAGAGCAAAACCGAAATAAAATCCAAATTAATGCTTCGCAAGTAAACGTGACTTCCCTGGACGATCAGCTGATCCAAAAAGCAGTCGCTTTGGTAGAGAAGTACATGGAAGATCCGCAGCTTTCTGTAGAATTCTTGAGTAAGGAATTAGGAATGAGCAGGGTTCATTTGTATAAAAAGCTACAGTCTATTACCGGTAAAAGTCCAATAGAGTTTATTCGGCTAATCCGATTGAAGCGTGCTTCTCAATTATTGGCTAAAAGCCAACTCAATATCTCAGAAATCGCCTACATGGTCGGCTATAATAATGCAAAGTATTTTGCGAAGCACTTCAAAGCAGAATTCTCAATCCTGCCTTCTGAGTATGCTACCAGACAGCAAGAAATTGCTGCTGAGTAATATTTTCCGAAAGTCTCTGATTAGTCCCCTCAGATTTACACAGAAAAAGACGCAAATTTTCGCAGATGTTTTAGATCAGATTAAACATTTCGGTTTGTGAAGGCTCATTCATGAAGGTTTTTATTGATCTTTTAACGATCATTACCCTAATCGGAAACAATTGATACCCATACTTAAAATTATGTTGGTGTAACATTGGTAATTCAATTAACAAACCCAACTAATGAAAAAACTGCTTGTTATTGTAGGCTTGATTTTGTCGTCCTGCGCAGAAGCTTCAGCTCCTGATCCTACTCCAACACCTCCAGTGACTATTCAAGATCCTATCGGGGAAGTAAAATACTTTGGAAGTCTCAACGTAACAGATGGCAAGTTGACCGATAGTAATGGTCAGACGGTGATGCTGAGGGGCGTAAGTTTTGGTTGGCATAACTGGTGGCCAAGATTTTACAATGCTTCCGCTGTCAAGTGGCTTAAAAGTGACTGGAACGCCAATTTGGTGCGGGCTGCTATGGGGGTAGATCCCGTAGGTGCCTATTTGGAGAATCCAGCGTTTGCCATAGAGAAAATCAAAGCGGTGGTGGAAGCTGCTATAGCAGAAGATATGTACGTAATCATCGATTGGCATAGCCATGAGCTTTATCCGGAGCAAGCAAAGGCTTTTTTTGTCGAAATGGCACAAACTTATGGTGATAATCCACATGTGATTTATGAGCTTTTCAATGAGCCGGATTATGAGACGTGGGAAGAAGTAAAAGCATACAGTGAAGATATCATCGCGGCAATCAGAAAATATGATCCCGATAATTTGATCCTTGTAGGCTCACCTACTTGGAGTCAGGATATTCACATAGTGGCGCAGAACCCAATCCTGAATCAAGAAAATATTATGTATGTACTGCATTTCTATGCAGCTACGCACAAGGATTATTTGAGAGATAGAGCCGAGAAAGCTTTTCAGGAAGGGTTGCCGATTTTCGTGACCGAGTGCGCAGGGATGGGAGCTACTGGAGATGGGCCGATCGATGCAGCTTCATGGAATGCCTGGCTCAGCTGGATGGAGAGTAGAAAAATCTCATGGGCGGCCTGGTCTATTGCAGACAAAAATGAGAGTTGCTCGATGCTATTACCTCAGGCATCTTCAGAAGGGGCTTGGAAAGATGCTCAAATTAAGCCTTGGGGTGAAGTAGTCAAAAAGGCTTTGGGAAAGAATCTGGAATAGTTCGACGCGCAACAATTCAAAGATACCAGTCTTTTTTCTGGATTTATCACTCGAATCGGGAGGAAACGGGGAGTGTAAAACTCTCATTTTCAATGGATTTTGTAGGTGTTAACATTTGATACCCCTATTATAAACATTTGAATACCCTCTGGCTAGTTTACTAAAACTACATTTATTCGAATCAAAGCTATAAACCCAAAAACCTGATCCCATTCTTTTCTGATTGAATTTTTCATAATTCAATCATCGCTGGAAATGCAAGTTCAGTGTAAGGAATAGTGCTCAGTTCTGGGTAGTGGTAGTGATGAATTTTTGTACAAAACCTAAAACTGAATGCAATACAACGCGCTATCAAGCAGATTAAATTTTACCTCGGGAAACCCTTTTCCTACTCAAAACCTATATTCCAATTTATTACAATTAAACCCCTCATGATGAAAAAACTATTACCACTTTGGCTCATGCTTCTGGTAGGTGTAGTTCAGGCTCAGGTCACGGTCAAAGGTACCGTAAACTCTGAAGCTGATGGACTCTCTCTTCCTGGAGTAACAGTGCTGGTGAAAGGAACCACTACCGGCGTAGCAACTGAAGTAGATGGAACGTATTCAATTACAGTTCCATCTTCGCAATCTATCCTGGTTTTTAGCTTTATTGGCTACAAGCCGCAGGAAGTCTTGGTAGGTAACCAATCCACAATTAACATCTCCATGGAAGAAGATATGGCTTCTTTGGATGAAGTTGTAGTGGTAGGTTACGGTACTATGAAAAAACGCGATATGTCCAGTGCACAGGTGTCTGTGACTTCTGAGGACATAGAGCGTACTGTCAATACAACTGTAGAGCAAGCTCTGCAAGGTCGTGCTGCTGGTGTATATGTGACTCAAAATACTGGTGCTCCGGGAGGAGGGATCTCGGTAAATATCCGTGGGGTCAACTCAATAGGAGGTACTAATCAGCCGCTTTATGTAATAGATGGAGTTCAGGTGCAGCCAGCTGCTGTGTCTTATGGTAATACTTCTTCTACCAATCCTTTGGCAGGTCTTAACCCAAGTGATATCGAGTCAATGGAAGTATTGCAAGGTCCTTCTGCAACTGCGATTTACGGTTCTAGAGGCACCAATGGTGTAATCATGATCACCACCAAACGTGGTAAGGCTGGTGAAACCAAAATTACTTACAATTACCTCTACACACTTCAGGATAAACCGGAAAATCTGGATGTAATGTCATTAAGCCAATATGCAACGATGACTAATGATATCCGCGAAATTACTGGTGGTGATCCACCGGCAGCATTTCTAGATCCTACACTCTTGGGTACTGGTACTAACTGGCAAGATGCGCTTTTCAAAACAGCGCCCTTGAACAAGCACAATATCACACTGACAGGCGGTGATGAAAAAACTAAATTCTTTATTTCTGGTGAATATTTCAATCAGGAAGGTGTGGCGATAGGTTCTTCATTTGATCGCTATTCAGTGAGAACAAACATAGACAACCAAACCAGAAAATGGTTGAAGCTTGGCTTGAACCTGCAGCTTTTCCATACGGATGAGCAGCTGGCTACAGGGAGCTCTGATGTGATCAACAATGCTATACAGATGGCACCAAATGTACCCGTTACCAATCCTGATGGATCATGGGGTGGTGCCGATCCTGTGAATGGATCGAGCTTGCAATTCACTCCAGCTAACCCGATCGCTTTGGCTAATCTACTGGACAGAACCTATAAAAGAAGAGGTTTGCAAGGTGGATTCAATGTGGAAATTGATATAGTGAAAGGATTGAAGTTCCGCACTATGGTGAACACAAACATTAACTATAACAACGGTCACTTCTTTACACCTACTTACACGCTAGGTGTGGTGACTAACGATACGAATACACTTTCTGAACAATCCAGCAATAGCTTCTACTGGAACTGGAACCAGATGCTGACTTACAGTGCCGTTTGGGGCAAGCATGCATTGGACGTAATGGCCAGTCACGAAGCACAGGAATCTCAATATGAGTTCTTGAACGCCGGAAGAGTGAATTTCCCTTCCAATGATCTTCAGGAATTAGGTCTTGGTTCTGCTCAGGGTGCTACTAATAGTGGTGGAGCTAATCAGTGGGCTATGGAATCCTACTTTGCTAGAGCAAATTATACCTTCGATGAGAAATACATTCTTTTGGGTGCGATCCGAGCAGATGGTTCTGCCAACTTTGGTCCAGAAAATAGATGGGGTTATTTCCCTTCTGTATCAGCAGCATGGAGAGTGTCTGAAGAAACCTTCTTGCAAGATGCTTCTTGGTTAGATGAATTTAAGATTCGATTCGAAACCGGTCTTACTGGTAATCAAGGTGATGCTAACGCAATCTATGCCCCTCTTAGCTCGCCAAGTATTCCTACTCCTTGGGGTGGTGGTTTCTTAGTCTCTAGGTTTGGTAACCCTAATTTGAAATGGGAAGAAACATCTACTGTCAATCTTGGTTTCAACTTGAACATGTTCAATAACAGAGTTCAGATCGAAGGGGATTTCTACTTGAAGAAAACTGACAACTTACTTTTGCCTAACCCACTGCCTTGGTACATGGGTACATCTGCAGAGGGAAGCATTGGCACTCCTACAGTAAATATTGGAGCTTTGCAAAACAAAGGTTACGGTATCACAATCAATACGATCAACATTGATCACAGAGCCAGCGGTTTCTCTTGGAGCTCTAATTATAACTTCTCTGGCTTCAAAACTGAAGTAACGAAATTCTTCTCTGAGACGGCATTCATTGACCGTACAGCGTGGTGGTTAAATAGCTTCACTGCAAGAGCTCAGCCTGGCTATGCACCATGGCTGTTCTATGGCTATCAGGCTGATGGCTTATTCCAATCTCTGGAGGATGTGGAAACAAGTGCAAGACCTGTAGATAACTCGGGAAACCCAATCCAAGTTGATCAACAAAATGGCATCTATGTAGGTGATATCAAATACAAGGATCTGAATGAGGATGGTGTAATCGATGAGCGTGATCAGACTTTCATCGGAAACCCATGGCCAAAATTCACTTTTGGTATGACTCAGCAATTCTCATACAAAGGCTTTGCACTTGATGTCCTGTTTACAGGAGCTCTTGGAGTAGATATCTACAATTACAATAGATTCCTAAACATCAACCCAAACAACGTGAACTTGGGCAGAAACATGCTTTTAGAAACCTATGATTACGCTAGAATCGAAATGGACGAGTCAGGTAATCCTTTCATCGCTAATGCAGGTACAGAAATTCCTAGAATTACAGGTACTGACATAAACGGAAACGGAACTAGAATCTCTGATAAATATGTAGAGGACGGTTCTTATGTGAGAATCAAAAACATCAACCTTTCTTATGTAGTCCCTAATGAATTGCTTGGAAAGCAAAAAGTAGTTAGAGGACTGAAGCTAGCCATCGGTGTTCAAAATGCATTCACTTTTACCAAGTATAAAGGATATGATCCTGAAGTAGGTGCATCTATAGGTAACAACGTTTCTGCCGGCAACCAATTGATCGGAGTGGACTACGGTAGATACCCTCAGACCAGAATGTACACATTCAGCTTAGGTGTTGACTTCTAATCCAAAAATCATAAACAAATGAAAACAAACACGAAATTCCAAAAATTAGTCCTTGGAGCTACTTTGCTACTTGGAGGAATGGTGGGCTGTTCAGAAGATTTCTTGGATAGACCCCCATTGGACGCGATTGTAGATGCCAACTTCTACAAAACGGATGATCAGATTTTGGCAGCATCTGCACCACTTTATAACATAGTGTGGTTTGCTTACAATGATAAAGCAAGCCATGGGATAGGTGATGCCAGAGGTGGTACACTTACCTCAGGATCATATCAACTAGAAAACGTAAGATTCAATACAACTGGAGAAACTGCTGAAAATGGAACCTCCTGGAGAGCTTTCTATAACGTAGTAGCTCAGTCTAACTCACTAATCAACAACATTACTGCCTATGCAGGTGAAAATGTGACGGAGCGAATCAAAAATCATGGCCTCGCAGAAGGTAGATTTATGAGGGGTTTGGCATATTCTTACTTGGTACAAAACTGGGGTCCAGTGCCTATTATTACTAATAATACGGCACTTCTTCAGGATACTACCATTGCGAGAAACACGGAAGAATCTGTGTGGCAATTTATCATCAAAGACTTTAGGTTCGCTACAGAGAATCTTCCAGAAAGTTCTGTCCTTAACGGAAGACTTACCAAATGGAGTGCTGAAGGTATGCTTGCAAAAATGTACTTGACTAAAGCAGGAGTAGGTGGATCAAGAAATCAATCTGATCTTGATTCCGCAGCTTACTATGCTAAGCGAGTGATAGATAACTCAGGTGCTTCCTTGATGGAAAACTATCAGGATTTGTTTAAAACTGAGAATAATAACAACGTAGAAACACTGGCTGCGCTACAGTGGGTGTATAATGCAGCACAAGCAGGTGCATGGGGAGCACAAAATTCCGTGCAAGCATTCTTAGCTTTCGGTTCTGAAATCACCGGATTCGGCGACGGATGGGGCGGTGATATTGGAGCCTCCAAGTGGATGTTGGATCTCTATGATGATCTGGTATTTGATGAACGAAGAAAGGGCACATTCATGTTCCCAGGTGATCATTATCCCTACATCACTCAAGTTCCTCCAGGAGGCTCTGCACAGGAGCTCAGAGTTCCTGCAAGAAGTATAGATGGAAGCAGAGAATATAATTCCCGTGCTTGGGTGAAGAAATATGTAGTAGGTCGTCCAGAAGACAATGGTGGAAAGGTTGTTCAGCAGGGCACTGAGATCAATACTTATATTCTAAGATTGGCAGATGTTTACTTGACGTATGCAGAGGCAGTTTTGACCAAAAATCCTGCTGAGGCTTTGAAATATGTCAATCTCGTAAGAAAAAGAGCTGGAGTGATTCCGCTAGAGTCCGTCACGTGGCAAGATATCTTCGAAGAACGAATCAAAGAATTTGCAATGGAGGGTCAGGCTTGGTATGAATTCACCAAACTACACTATTATGATCCTGCGAAAGCTTATGAAATCCTATCTAATCAAGATAGAGGTACTTTCAGAATCTATGCAGACAAAATTCCAGATCCTACACTGTGGGAAATTGAAATCCCTGAGGGAGATACTTCACCAAGATATTTTGATGTCAGTGCATCAAACTTCCTGATCCCTATCCCTTCATCGGAACTGTCGAGAGCTCCTAATTTGAGGAAACCGGCTGTGCCGTATGATTTCTCTGCACCAGAAAATTAATTTGTGGACTTCTATTGAACTATAAAAATATGAAAATCATAAAAGATATAAGATCCTCACATTCACTCCTTGTAGCGACTGCGCTAGTAATGGTACTTGCTGTAGGAGCATGTAAGGAAGAAGATGAAATAAATGTAGGTCCGCCGACTATCGAGCGGGTGCGCAGTACAGACCCTTCTACAGCAGACAGTGCATTTACTTCTGCTACATTAGGAAGTACAATTGCAATCTTGGGAAATAATCTATTGGGTACCCAGCAAGTGTATCTAAACGATTATCCGCTAGGAATAAATACTGCTTATGTCACTAATACATCTGTGATTGTTACAGTAGGGGATAGTGTCCCTACAGTAGCTACAAACCCTGGCGTTCCCAATACACTTCGCTTAGTAAATAAGAGCGGTGAAGCTATTATGGAATTTCAGACACTTCCACCGGCTCCGCAGGTCACACAAGTGAAAAATCAATATGTAAAACCCGGTGATGAACTTACGCTGTTTGGTAAGTATTTCTACTTCATAGATACAGTTTACTTCCCAGGTGAAGATGTATATGTCACTTCTGGTTTTGAGACTAATGCAGCTGGATCTTTACTTAAAGTGACTGTGCCTGAAAATCTAGATTTTTCAGAAGGTCAATCAATTAGCGTTGTTTCAAAATCCGGTGGATCTGCTACGAATAGAAATACTCAGATATATGCCAATCAAGGCATGGTTGCTGATTTTGATACCAATGGAGCTTTAGAGTGGCCTTGGAACTGGGGATGGGGAATATCAGGTGATATGATCCAGCCTTCTCAGCCTGGTATCTCTAGTTTGGAAGGCAGCTTCGCTGGAATGAATCAAGCTTTTCCTAGTGGCTATGGCTGGAACAACGACAAAGTTATCAATCTCGCAAACTGGGGTGGGGTGCAGATCTTCCCTGAAGGGGAAGGATACGAGCCAAACACTCCAGCAGCTAATTTTGATATTAGGTTCGAAGTAGCTATCAACACTACGGAATCTATTGCAGGACTTGAAATGCAAATTTGGTTTCCTGATAGCCAAGGCAATGAGTTGAGCTATAATATCCCTATGAGTGAGTTTGTTAAAGCGACTGATGGCAGCTGGTACACGCTGTCGGCTAACATAACCAGATTGACAAACGGATCTACCAGATTAAACACTTACGGGGACTTCTTGAAAGGTGATGGTGGTGTTAAGCAACTTCGATTACTAGTTGTTAATACTACGTCAAATGATATTCAAGCAGTAGTAGGAGTAGATAATGTGAGAGTGATCAGAGCAGTAAATTAATAGTATAGCATAAGAGGTTTATTAATTCAATCTCCGGGGCGGATGTTCTGCCTCGGAGATTTTTTCTAAGTTCTTTATTAATCATGGAGAACACGGCGTTTTGTACAGACGGCGCAGTAGCTCAATATGCTTACAATCCATCGTTTACGAGTTTTAATTCAGGTTAAAGAATGCTTTTCTTTTATTAATAAATAATTGAGCTTGATCACCCAACTTATATTTGAAAGAAACAAATCATCAAAATTATTCCAAGTTATTTTGCTGGGGGTACTATTGATGTTTTCAGCATGTCAGGAAAAAAAGGAAGCACAAACGCTTACACTTTTTGAGTTAGCAAGTGCTGACTCCACCCAATTGGCATTTACCAATCAGATCAAAGAAACAGAAGCAGCTAATATTCTTACTTACCAGTACTTCTATAATGGAGGAGGAGTTGCTGTAGGTGATGTGAATAACGACGGATGGGAAGATCTATATTTTACCGCTAATCAAGGACAAAACAAGCTTTTTTTGAATCAGGGAAACCTGAAATTTAGAGACATTACCCTTGCTACTGGAACTGCCGGAAGGGAAAATTCCTGGACTACGGGTACAGCAATTGTTGACATAAACGGAGATGGACTTACAGATATTTATGTATGCTATTCTGGGGATTTACCAGATGAGCAACGAAGAAATCAATTGTTTGTCAATCAGGGATTGGACAAGGACGGAATCCCATTTTTCAAAGAAATGGCCGCAGAATACGGTCTGGATGATCCGGGGTATAGCACCTCAGTATATTTTGCAGATCTAGATCTGGATGGGGATTTGGATATGCTTTTGCTCAATCACAATCCAAGGCTTTTTAATAATCTGAATATGAATGCCTTCGAAGCCATGCTCGGTACAGCTGACGCGATGAGCAGCTCGAAGATCTATAGAAATGACAATGGCGTATTTAAGAATGCAACCAAAGAATCCGGTTTGACCGAGACCGGTCTGAGCTACGGTTTGGGAGCATCGATCGCAGATTTCAACGGAGATGGCTTTCCGGATATTTATCTGGGGAATGATTATTCAGCCCCGGATTACCTATACATCAATCAGCGAGATGGTACTTTTTCCAATGAGATAAACACAGCAATCGGGCTTACCAGTCTCTATACCATGGGCGTGGATGCTGCCGATATCAATCGGGATGGCAGGCTTGACCTGATCAGTCTGGACATGCTGCCAGAAGATAACACCAGACAAAAGTTGCTTTTCACCCCCGAAAACTACGAACATTATAGCCTATTCCTTAAAGCAGGTCTTCATCATCAATTGATGCGCAATATGCTGCAGCTGAACAATGGGGATGGGACATTTTCGGAGGTTGGTCAGCTGGCTGGAATAAGTGCCACAGATTGGAGTTGGGCACCTTTATTTGCTGATTTTGATAACGATGGCTTTACAGATCTTTTTGTCAGTAATGGCTTTCTGAAGGATTTTACAAATATGGATTTCATCAATTATAGAAATGAATACCTGCAAAATTCCAAGGTATCAGCTTCCGGAATTAATGAATTGATCGAGAAAATGCCTGCTACCAAAGTTGGTAATTATGGTTTTAAAAATATCAATGGGATTCAATTTGAAAATCAATCTGAGAGATGGGGATTGAATGAACCAGGGAATTCCAATGGAGCTGTTTATGCGGATTTGGATCAGGATGGGGATTTGGATTTGATCTTGAATAACCTGAATGAACCCGCTCAGATTTTTAAAAATCTGACTTCTGAGCGTTCTACAGCAAACTACATACAGATACGACTGAAAGGTTTGGAGGGAAATCCAGATGGAGTAGGAGCCAAGGTAACTGTTTATCAAAATGGTCAACTCAACTATCAGGAGCAGCAAATTTATAAAGGATACCAAGGCAATGTCAGTTCAGTACTCCACTTTGGATTAGGAGAAGGAAAAGTAGATTCGGTGGAAGTTCACTGGAAAAACAGAAAAACTTCTCGTCTAGTCAAGCCGGCAATTAATCAAATCCATGAGCTGGTAGAAGCAGAGGCAAGTCCGAGAAGATGGCGTGAAAACTTAATTCTACAAAATTTCACAGGAATTGGGAGCTATGTTAATAAGGACAGCACTGTTAAACTTCCAAATGATTTTAAGAGGCAAAGTCAGTTGCTATATAGCTTGTCACAAGAAAAAGTGTCAATGATAGAGGCTGACTTAAATGCTGATGATAGTACTGAAGTAATAATCTCAGATGGGAAAAGAGTTTATTCTGTTTCGAAGGAAGGTGACTCAACTGGTGAGGATACTTACCAAATATATGCCTCAGATTCTCCTACGATTACTTCAATAGCAGCTTTGGATGTAGATGGAGACTCGGACTTAGATCTTTATGTGGCAAAAGGTGGGTATTTTGATTTGGAGGAAGGTGATCCCAGACAGCAGGACCTACTTTTGATCAAAGATGGAAATGGAAACTATACCAAGTCCCAACTGGATTTTGGGTCGCATCCTTCCGAAAATGTAATCACTTGGGATGCCAACGGTGATGGAATGGATGATCTATTTGTTGGTTCAGGGTATGTGCCTGGAAGATGGCCTGAATCTGTGCCAAGCCAAATTTGGCTGAATTCTGGTGATGGTAATTTTTCTTCTATTTCCTTAGAACACATATCTAGAGTCAAAGCTTCTCAAACTTATGATCTGGATCAGGATGGATTAGACGAACTGATTATTGCTTCTGAATTTGATAGGATTCGTATTTTGAATCTAAATGATGGAAAGGTAATTGATCGCTCTGAGGAGTTTTTACCAGGAGGGAAATCAGGACTTTGGTCATCTATTCTCATAAAGGATCTGGATGAAGACGGGATTCCTGAGTTGCTGGTAGGAAATTGGGGATTGAATTCCAGATTACAAACTGACGAAGATAATCCTGTTCGCGTTTATTTTGAGGACTTTGACAGTAATGGATCTATTGATCCGCTGATGACTTTTCCGGTGATGGGTGAGGAGTATCCCTTCTTTTCCCGAGATGAGTTAGCCGCTCAGCTGTACAAAAAGAAGGCGCTTTTTCCAACTCATGATGCTTTCTCCAAAGCAAAAATCCAAGATATCTTAACTGCTCAAGAACTAGAGAAAGCAAAGATAATTGAAGCTCAAATTCTTGAAACGAAAATGTACACCCTGAAGAATGAAATTTTTGAAGAAGTGAGTTTACCGATACTGATTCAGTCATCCCCGATTCAGTCGATTGCTGCTCTGAATGCATCCAAAGGTTTTGATTTGCTACTTCTAGGAAATCGGGAAAATGCTCGCCTGAAAATTGGTAAAATAGATGCAAATCCAGGCTGGATACTGCATAAAAACGATCAAGGAATATGGGAGGTTATAGCACCGAATAAAACCGGACTTCAGCTGAGATCCAATGTGAGCAGTGCGGTAAATATTGGAAATACACTCTGGGTAGGTATTCCTTCCGTTGGTGTTTACAAATTCGGGTATTGATTAAATTTTAGTAATTTAAAAATTGAAAATCAACTTGTTATGAAAATGAAAAGTAAGCATGTTTTAATTTTAAGTTTGCTTTTAATCCAGTGGGCTTGTAAAGCTCCAATGATAGATGAAAGTCTAGTAGTTGATGAATCAATTCGTCTTAATCAGATTGGTTTTTATCCTGAACAACAAAAGATCGCAGTAGTACTAAATCATGAAGAAGCGGTGGATTTTGTGATTTGGGATTTAGATAAAAAGAATATTGTATTCGAAGGGGACTTATCAAAGCAATTCACCAAAACACTTTCCGGAGTCAATTCAAGAATTGCTGATTTTTCTCATTTTAATCAAGCTGGAAATTATGTTTTAGTTTTGACTGGAATTGGCAAATCCTACCCCTTTGAGATTCATGAACAAATTAATCAAGAGCTTGGTAAAGCAAGTTTAAAGGCCTTCTATTACCAGCGTGCGAGTACTTCATTGGACGAAGCTCAGGCGGGTATCTGGGCTAGACCTTTGGGGCATCCTGACAATGAAGTGATGATTCATCCCTCGGCAGTTTCAGATACTAGAAAAGTAGGGGATTTAGTTTCCTCGCCATTTGGCTGGTATGATGCCGGTGATTACAATAAATATGTGGTAAACTCTGGAATCACAGTAGGGACACTGCTGTCTCTTTACGAGGATTACCCAGGTTATTTTCAAAAACTAGAATTGAATATTCCTGAGTCCGGAAATGAAATTCCAGATATTCTGGATGAGATTCGCTGGAACTTGGATTGGATGCTAACCATGCAGGATCCAGGAGATGGAGGAGTTTATCATAAACTTACTACAGCTAAATTTGAGGGAATGGTAGAGCCACATGTTGCAGTTTCGCAGCGCTATCTAGTAGCTAAAAGTACCACAGCTACCTTGGATTTCGCTGCAGTAATGGCTCAAGCTTCCCGAGTTTACAAAGCATACTATCCAGAGGAATCAGTTTTGTTTTTGAAAGCTGCTGAAAAAGCCTGGAGCTGGGCTAAAAAGAATCCAGCACTGCTCTACAAGCAAAATGAAATGAATGAAACGTATGATCCAGATATAGTTACGGGGGCATATGGAGATTCTGATCCAAGCGATGAGCGTATTTGGGCTGCATCAGAGTTGTTCATTACCACGCATAATTTGACCTATTGGGATGAATTGGCTAATGCAGATCAAAGTTTCAAACTTCCTTCCTGGAATCAAGTAGCTTGGCTAGGATACTATTCCTTGCTGCGACATCAAGATAGCATCACTTTACTGCCTCAAGAATGGATGGCTATGCTTAAAATAAACTTGCTTTCAGCAGCCAGAGCTCAACTAGCAGGAACTGAAGCAACAGCGTTTCACAGTCCAATAGAAACCAATGTCAGGAATTTTATATGGGGATCTAACGCCGTGGCAGCAAATCAAGGCATACTTTTCTTGTATGCATTTAAGCAAAACGGTGAGCATGTCTTCTTAGAAGCTGCTTATGACAATTTAGATTATATATTAGGCAGAAATGCCACTGGCTACTCCTATGTCACCGGTTTTGGAAGCAAAACTCCCATGCGCCCCCATCATAGATTAGCAGTGTCAAGACCTGATCTACCCCCCTTGCCAGGTTTTATAGTTGGTGGGCCTAATCCTGGACAGCAGGATGGATGTAACTACGCCAGTTCCTTTGCGGATGAGTCTTATTCAGACGAGAGTTGCAGCTATGCATCTAACGAAATTGCGATTAACTGGAATGCACCTTTTGCATACTTAATAAATTCACTTGAAGCAATAAATCAGTAAGTTTCTAATCGCTCTCCTAAATCCGAACTTCCCGGGACTAGTCCAGACGCGGTACAGCCTTGACTGGAAAAACAGCTATTCACTTTATGTTTTATATGTCTCCACTTCTTTACCAGTCAGTAACCGTGGCTGCCGAAGAATAAGGATAAGTCCTGAAGTTTGTCTTCCGTCTCCTGCCTTCCCGCCTGTTTAATTGCAGAAATTATTCTATTGGTATCATTTGGTATAGATGTTTCAGATTTTTTAGGCAAATTCCCATTTATAATATTCTATCCTTATGAAACCTATCTGGAAAGTACTCACCCTATTTATCCTGTTTTCTTGTGAATCGTCAAAATTTGACTCACTCGTATCCCTTCCCTTGCTATTTGGTGATGGGATGGTGGTGCAGCGCGAGGCAGCTATTTCCGTATGGGGGAGAGGTGTTCCTGGAGAGAATGTGCGAGTAAGTTTGGCCGGTGCTGTGACTAGCGGTACCGTGGAAGCGGATAGTACTTGGACGTTGCAATTGCCCAAATTACCAGCTGGAGGACCTTTTGTTCTGGCAGTAAATCATCAAAAAATCAATGATGTCTATATAGGTGATGTTTGGGTGGCGGGCGGTCAGTCAAATATGGAATGGAGACTTAGGTCGCAGGTAATTGGAGCTGAAAAAGAATTTGCAGAAGGAGGTAATCCTCAGATTCGGTTTTTTAAAGTTCCAAATTCTTATAGTGCTGTAAAGCTGGATGATGTAGTAGGAGGTGAGTGGAAAGTGGCGGATTCATTGAATATGCCAGATTTTTCGGCTGTTGCCTGGTTTTTTGCGAAGCGAAATAATCAAGAAAAAAAGGTCCCGGTAGGAATCATAGAGTCAAACTGGGGAGGTACGCCAGTAGAAGGCTGGACAGATGCCGAGATTCTGGCAGAAATGGATGGGTCATTTAATGATCAAGCAAAAGATGTAATAGAAAACAATGCTAGCTGGAATGCCAAGCTGAAAGAGAATGAGGCTAATCGTCAAATCCGGGATTCTTTGGCGAGTAAACCAGATTCTCTTGCAGCGGTTAAAGCTTCTTCTATCAGCTACGATGATTCAAACTGGAGCAAGATCAGTCTTCCTCAGGCAAATCCCTTGCAACATATCGCATGGGCACGCAAGAAGTTTATTATTGGGAATAAGGACAGTGTAACGCTTCATTTACCATTATTGGATCAAATGGCTTTTGTGTATTTGAATGGGGGATTATTGCATCATAAAGACTGGGGAACTACGATGCCTGATATTGAAATCCCGTCCGATATGCTAGAGGAAGGCAATAATGTGCTCTCTATCAGGGCAATCAATTCTTGGAATAATCAGCCTAGAATTGGACAAGAAGGTGAAATGTACTTGCTGGAAGCTGGCAAGAAAATCTCATTGGAAGGGACTTGGAGCTACTCGAATACGGCAGTAGAGCCTATTCTTCCCAAAGTAGAATGGTATAATTGGATGCCTGGAATGATGTACAATGCCATGATTGCTCCTATTAGCAAATACACCATCAAAGGTGCGATCTGGTACCAAGGAGAAAGCAATGCTGGTCGGCATGAGGAATATCAAGCACTTTTCTCAGCTATGATTACCAACTGGAGAGACGCATGGGGACTAGGTGATTTCCCTTTCCTTTTTGTACAATTGGCCAATTTCATGGAGCGGGAAGAAGTTCAACCCGCCAGTAATTGGGCATTTTTGAGAGAAGCACAGGCTCAGACCTTGGAACTCCCCCATACTGGGATGGCTACGATTATAGATATAGGAGAAGCCGGTGATATTCATCCCAAAAACAAAAAGGATGTGGGTGAAAGACTTTGGCTACAAGCTAAAAAAGTGGCTTATGGAGACAAGAATTTAGCCTCTGGTCCTCAGTTTGATTCTCTTTACAGGCAGGGAAATGAGTTGATAATCAAGTTTAAATCCGTTGGTGAGGGACTAAAACTGACTAATGGTGATGAAGTAAAGGGATTTATTGCTGGAAAGGAGGACGGTGATTTTCAGCTAGTCACTGCTACCATCCAGGATCAGGAATTTGTCAAAATTATGCTACCAACAGGAATGGAAGTGGGGGAGATTCGCTATGCCTGGGCAGATAATCCTGAAGTAAATCTGGTAAACAATCTTGGCTTACCAACTGAGCCATTCAGAGCGAAGTTTGAGTGAAAAATAAAATTAAGAAGACTGGGTATTGTACACGGCCTAATATAAAATCACTTTTAAAGGTAGATAAGGATTCAATAGTATCACCTTAAAATCCGCTTATCCAATTCAAGCGGGAAGACTATGGGCTCTATTAGTGAGAATTTTTCAGAAAGTGGGTTGACTACAAAATTTAATGATGTGGGATCCACTACAGAAGGGACAGCAAAGCAAAGGATGTCTGGTCTTAGCAAGTTTGTTCCATATTCCTGAGAGGCTCTGACTGCTGGGATTTGATTCCAGTCGAAAGGCAAATCAGATAATTCAGGTGTAAAAATGAGGTCACTGGGAATGCTGATTTCCATTACAGAATAAAAGATGTAGCGTTCTGAGGAAAATAATTCGGGGTCGATAGTTAATCTTTCAAGCAGTGAAGCAGAAATACTTGCTCCTGCATAGATTGCTGGATGGACTGGAAGATTCCATCGGCCACCATAGCGTTTGGCTCCTTCACCGCTGATATCACAGTATTGGGTTAGGGCTAATCGGTAGACTTTCACGACTGTCAGATAGCAATGCCATGTTGAAGACGCATGATTTCGGTTTTTAGTAAGTCTATACCTTCCGAAACATCAATCAAACCAAGGGGCTTGCGATTGCCAAGTGAAAAAAGTGGGCGATCCATCCACCTTCGGAATCCTTCACGACCGAAATAATTCACACCGATCGCATAGAGCTCCGCCAATTCGTAGAGCCTTTCGGACTGACCGGTATCAAAAACTTCTTTGCGTTGCAGGGTTTTGGTAGATACTCCCAATGCATCGGCGAGCGTGTTATAGTCGAGTCCTGAAAGCTCCTTCAAGCTCTCAAATGCATTTTTGTCCAAGCCATTGCGAAAAGTATCCACCCGGGAGAGTGGCTCAACCAGCCATTCTGAATCTACGCGGAGAATATCCTGAGGGGATAAATGTGCTCTTTGGTAAATGTCCACAGCTGGCTCGCTAAGCTTGGAAATTTTCTTTGCCATCGCTTTATCGGTTAATTGTCCATTAAGATAACGTAATTTGTCCGAAAGTAATTCTTTTTGATATTTTTTTAAAGATTATCTTTCATCTGTTTATAATTGATTTTTATTGGTCATATGGAACCTCGCACGCATTATAATCATCCCAGTGTGTGACTTTCTAGTCATGCTCGATTTCATGTGATTATAATTGTTTTTTAAAGGTCATAACCTATCCCGTGACGAAGGAAACGGTGCATAATCATTCCACTGTGTGTGGTTCTTCGTCATGCTCGATTTCAAGTGAATAAGGTCTTTGGACTTGTCCATATCGAGGGAAGACATATGCCTTCAAAAATGTGGCTCTTCGACTGCTTTTGAATAGCGGGGAAATCGCTTTTATTCTAAAAAAATTTTTAGGGTTCGAAATAGGTAGATTGAAATACTCAAATTAGACCGATTCCTTCTAAAAAGTTAACCATCGAAGGGTTACTCGATTCAGGATTGTTACAGGCGATTTCCCTGGTTTGAATAGTCCAAATTTTTGAAACTACTATTTTATAGATCATAGTTTCGGTTTCATTTCCTTTGGATATTTTGATGGGAATTGTCTGAAAATAAAGGAGACTCAAAAGACCAATTGATTTTTACTTAGGTCTTTTGAGTGTATTATTCAATGGTTCCCATAGATTCCTGCACTTGCAGTAACTCATCTACTTTCTCCTGAAATTCAGGCTTAGGTGGGATTTTTACCACATTTTCTAAGAAATCAATCGTACTAAAGAGCACTCCTTCCCAGTCACCAGAAGTAATAGAACTTCCAATCACATGATCACCTGCATTTGGAAAGGCTTTTTCTCGCTTCATTTCAGCTGGAGTAGAAATCTGCTCATACATTTCCTTCATCTTGGGTACCGAAACTACCATGTCTTGAGCTTCATTGTCTTTGTAGTAGTATCCTAAAAATAGGGGTTGCTTTATTTTTTTGAATGTATTTTCATTCATGTTGCTATACAAAATGATCGCAAGACTCTCGTAGGAATTGATATGATAATCTTCTGACCAGTACATGGCTTTTTCACCTTCTCGCTCCTGGTGTATCACTTTATTCTTCATCATCGTCATCTCCATGATTTTTTTCATCCATGGAGTGAAAAAAGATGAAAGCTTCTCGCCGTAGTCTCGAATAGCAGGTGAATAGACAGCCACAGCTTTGATGTCAGGTTGCTGGCTTGCCAAAAGCAAGGTCAATGCCCCGCCCATGGATGTCCCCACTACGATCACCTCATCACCAAGACTTTTTCCGATTTGATAAGCCTCACCAGCGGCGTTGCCCAAGGTCTGAGGACTTAAATACTCCAAACCATTTTCTCTCTTGACTCCATGATCAGGCAATCGGGTAACAAAAAGATTGGCACCGAAATGAGCTGCCAGAAACCTATGTACAGGATCTCCTTCCATAGGACTTGCACCAAAACCATGGATATAGACGATAGCGTAGGGAGTCTTGCGCTTATTCATACTATCTGCCCAGACTATATAGGCTTCATTTCCAGGTTTCAGGCCGATCACCGAATCTTCTCTTTGGTTTACATAGCTTCGCAGCTCAGCTAGTCGAGTAGGTACTTCAGGGAATTCTATGGCTATTTCTTCATTCTTCACCTTTGGACCCAGCATATAAACAATGGTGAGCAGCATCGCTGCGGCAAAAATTCCGAGTAGTATTTTTCTTAGCATAAGATCAGAAAGTTAAAAGCATTAGAAATGTTAATTGAAAAACTATTAAAACAGTAAAATTTTATCAAATCTAACCATCAAATTGGACCGAAAAGAGTTAATTCGTATTAATAATTTTTAAACCATCATTTATGAAACGTGTAATCCTTGGATTCTTACTGCTGGCATGTAGTCAGATAGCACTTGCGCAGGAAACAGAAAGAAAACTTTCAACTCAGGCTATTTATATGGAGTTAGGAGGAGCAGGACTTCCCTATAGTTTTAATTATGACTTTCGCTTTGATAAAAAGAGAATGGATTCATGGGGTATGAGAGTAGGATTTGGAGGTTTTGCAGTAAGTGGAGATTCATTCTTTTCCCTTCCGGTTATGGTTAATAAACTATACGGTAAAGGGACTAATTTTTTTGAATTGGGTTTTGGAACGACTTTCCTGGCTTTTAATAATGAGGAGTATTACTATGATAACTGCTATTATGATCAAAACGGTAATTATATCTGCAATCCCAGCTTTGAAAGTACTTCTGGGACTAGTTTTATCCTTGATATAGATGGTTCCCCTTCCATCATGGGCGTTTTGAATTTTGGCTATCGCAAAATGCCAACTGATGGCGGTTTTATGTGGAAAGTGAATTTAAATCCTATTTTTAACAACAATGGATTTTGGCCATTATTTGTAGGAGTAGGGCTAGGCTATGCTTTTTGATTATTAGACTATAATTAATACAAAATTCACAAGGTTTTTTGATGCAAAGTTTGAGAGTTCAGATAGCCGGATTCATCTATCTGAACTCTCAAACCCATAATCTCGCTCCACCAAACAAATCCGTGTTTTATAAGTTAAATACCATTTTTCCCGCCCCATTTTTTGGGCCAGCAAATGATCAGTCTGCTGTTTCCAATTGCGGATTGCGTCTAGACTTTCCCAGAAACTAACAGTAATACCCAATCCGTCCCTTACGCTTTCATGTCCCAAATAGCCTTCTTGGGCTTCAGCTAATCGTACCATTTCCAGGGCAGTTTCTTCATAACCTTCTTTTATTTCAGTTCTGATATTCGAAAAAATCACAGCGTAATAGGGTGGGTCAGGAGTATTGGCTATCATCTTTTTTTATTTCAGCTAAGGGGACATACAAAGTAAACTGTCTAATCTTTATCTGCTAAAGATGAATTGAAAATCTCTGTTTTTCGAATGAAATTTGGAAAAATCTGTAAGAAGAAAGTGATAAGACAGCACTGAAAAGGAAATGAATTCCGCATTCCTAATTTATTACTGAACTAGACCTTCCCTTTACAAATGGATCTAATTTGCAATTGCATTCTAGTTGTAATGTTTTTCTACGGCAGTCTGAAGTATGCATTGAAATAGGTCCAAGATTGAAGTCTTAAACCAGATGTTATTTACTCTTGTTTAACACTTAAAAAATAAGTTGTATTCCACCGGTAACTCCTCCAAAACTACGGTAGATGCCATGAGAAGTGGTTTTATCCAGTATATTCCACCCACCAGTGAAGTCTCCCTGACCTGGATCCAAGAATGCGAAGTTGAGACTTGGGCCTGCGAAAATGCGAAGACGATTGCCAATTAGATAACCTGGAACTAGTCGAAAAGATTGAATATGATTAGATATTGTCTGAAAATCGCTGGCTGTTAGGCTTACAAATTCTGTGTCTAAGGATAATTTGGAGTTGGGGAGCAGATGTAAACCTAATCCCGCCTCTAATCCTATAGGTGTATCAATTTCCCGAAAATTATAGGCTATCCCAAGAATACCATACATTTTCCTGCTCCCTGATCTAATAGTAAGATGAGAGAAACTTGACTCATCAAGACCATAAGAAAGACTTATCTCGCCGTCTCGAACAAAATTCAGCAAGCCAAGTGGGTAGTCGTTTTCTTCTGCGATATTTATCAGCGCAAATTGAAAGCCGTTGACTTTTTTGGCTCTGTTTATAATGGACGTGAATTGATGATTTACAGAATCCCCGGCAATGTTGGAAATTCCTGCTAACTGAAAACCGGCAGATTCAACAGCAATATTGGATATTCCGCCAAGCTGAAAGTGGTTTGAAGTTCTGGCCAGATTGACAATTCCTGCAATCTGAACATCGGCATTATTTTCTACATGATTGGCTATTCCTCCGATTTGGAGTCCCTTTACATTTCCTTTGACATAGTTATATATTCCTCCGACTTGAAGTCCATCTACATTTTTATACACTGAATTATATATGCCACCTGCCTGAAGACCTTTGGAACTTCCACCTACCATGTTAAAAATTCCAGCCACCTGAACAGATTTGACATCTCTTTTATTGATATTAAAAATCCCGGCGACTTCCAGACCTTCAATTCCCGCAGTATATCCACCGATTAAATTCAATGAAAAGTTACTGATCGTTTGACTGTTAAACATCCCCTTAGAGCTTAGTCCGGGAGTCAAAGACATCTGAAATGGACTTTCAGCAAAGAAACTTCCCACATTCATACCCTGTAACCGCTGCCTGAAACTAATAAACATCCTTCCCAAAAAACTGTCTTCCATTTCCCTGGTAGTGCTATCACCAGGTATATAGCGGAACCTTCGATTTTCCTTATCAGCAACAATACTCACGGTCGGTAAGAGTGAAAAAGTAGTATCTCGATAATTCTCCTTGCTCAGCGTAAGCCAAATCGATGAATCCAGTTTCTTAGATTTTAATTTGAAATATCCCTTCTCATCAGTAAGTGTAGAAGCAAGGCTATTTTTGTCATAGATACTAGCTTGGCTTACTACTTCATTGGTTCGGACATTTTTGATATAACCTTTGACTGTTACGGTTTTAAATCTGGTCTGCATTTCAGCATCCAGATCAAGCTTTTCAGGGGCATACCGGATGATGATGTAGCCAGGCAATTCCTTGTATTCATAGGTATTGCCCAACTCTTTTAATAGAAATTCCCCAATTGTACCCGAGAACTGATCGGTTCCCATAGGTTTATCCAGTTGTACCAATGTACTTTCATAAGAAAAATAGAAATCATTTTGGTCTGAAAGGGTATCTAGCATCTGACGCAGACTGAGCTCATCGTGGCTTTCAATCCTGATTTTTTTCTCCAGCATCATTTGCGAAAATCCATCGATCGAGTTGATCAATACCAATAAGAGAAGGAGTGAGCCCTGAAAAAGTGATTTTGAGCGCGGCATTAAGGTGAAATTTTTAAAAGCAAGAATGGGGATTAATATAACAAAGTGAGGACTATGATTTTTCAACCCTAGTCCTTTATTCTCAAGAACATAAATTCTTACTCGATGATAATCTTTCCATCCCGTTGAGATATTTTCAAATTTAGGGTTTCTCTAATAACCTCAAGATTTTTATTGAGGGAGCCATATTCCAAAGTGGTAGTGATCGGTAAGGTTTTCAATTCCTCTTTGGCGATTTCTATATTAGAATCATAAGCCTCATTAAGCGCATTGATCAAATCGCCTAAAGGGATTCTGTCGGCTTGAAATACGTTGCTGACATAATAATTGTACAGCTTATTGGAAGGTTGCGACTTTATCATTTCACCAGTTTGCTGATTAATTCTCAGCTTTTCGTCTGGTCTTAGTACTTTTTTCTTCCCATTAATTTCCACCTGAACTGAACCTGTAACCACAATAACTTCTGTGGTTTTCTGGACCGTCTTGACATGGAAACTTGTTCCCAAAACTGTGATAGAAACATTCTCAGTTTGGATTACAAAAGGCTTTTGTTCATTTCTTTTCACATCAAAGAAGGCCTCTCCACTTTCCATACTTACCTTTCTCACATTGCCAAAAAGCTTCTGGGAGTAGTTCAATGTGGTGTTTTTATTCAAGGTAATAGTGGTTCCGTCGAGTAAAGGAATTTCTACAGCATTGCTTTCTGACTGAAGTTCAACTGAACTGTAGTATGCCTTTCCTGATTGGGGGAGAAAGGTTGTATAAACCCAGGTAGATACAACTATCAAGGTGATAGCAGCAGCCACTCTAAACCAAGTGCTTTGCAAGAATTGCTGAGTTTGTCTGGGTTTAATCTCTACTTTTTGATCTCTGAGCGCGGTGAATTTTTGCCAAGCTAGCTTTTCATCCACTTTGCTTTTTTCCAACAGCGCCTTACTGGAACTCCATATCCACTGTATTTTATCTAATTCCTTTTGATTTGCCTCATCCTCTGAAACCCATTCTTCTATAGCTTTTGTCTCCTCGGAATTACTTTCCTGAAGCAAATATTTGATCAATTTTTCTTCTTTCATGGTTTCCATAGCTTATAGATTTATCAATAACATCAAAAGCAAAGGAAGAAACTCTGCCAATTCCACCCTTAGCGTTTTCAACGCCTTACCCATATGAGCTTCCACCGTTTTGATGGAAATGTCTAGCCGGTTGGCTATTTCCTGATATTTCAGTTCCTCAAACCTGCTGAGATTAAATACCATTCGGCATTTTTCAGGTAATTTTTCCAGCGCTACATGAAAGCGCTCGTACAGTTCGTTTTCTTGACCTTTGATCTGCTCACCGACTAGCTCAGGTTTGCCCTGAGTCATTTCATAATGCGCATGATCCCAATGTTTCCGTTTCACTTTCTGATGGTTGATGTAGTTCAGACTGTCATGGTACACAGCTCTATAGAGATATGCTTTTATAGAACTGTTGATTTCAATAGAATCTCGCTTTTCCCAAAGTTTGAGAAATACACTCTGCACGATTTCTTCAGCAGCTTCAGATTCTTTGAGAATAGCCATTGCATACGCATGCAACGCCTTGAAATAGGTCTTAAATACAGCCTCGAAAGATTGTTCATCCACGAAGGCAGGGGTGCTCGACGAAAGGGGTAAGATCTCTGTCACCATTGATTAATTGATGCTTTGAAGGATATGACAAGCTAAGTTGCACTTACCCTTAGTGCTTTTGGTAAAAATATGAGAATATTAGGAAAAAGATGGAAGACAGAAGACGGTAGACGGGAGGATTGAAGCATCCTACGTCAATTTTATAATGTATCAACATAGCAGTCTTTAAGTTGACAATTTTTTAGTTCTTCTGTCTTCTGTCTCCCGTCTTCCAACTTCCTAAAACCTCACATTCAGACCCGCAGTGAAACCCAAAAGAACGGCTTGGTAATTTTGGCGGTGAAATTGATCCCAAATCGTCAAACCTGAGTGGTCAACATTATCCAGCTCATTGGCATGCATGTAGGATAAGGTAGGTCCTGCAAAGAGGTGAATGCTTTGGGAAATCTTAAGTGCAGGAAGTAATTGGAAGCTGAATTTGTAGTAATCCTTGCTTTCGAAATCAGTCAGGTATTTGCTAACTCCTTCCATATCCAATCGGAAGTGAGTACTTTCTGTTAAATTCAAGCCTAGACCTGCCTCAAAACCATAATTTTCCTCTTTGCTTTCGAAATTTGTTCCCAAGCCAATAATACCGTAAACCTTTTTCCCACCCGAGCGGAATGTCAGAAATGAATTAAGATTTTCATCCACCGAAACACCCAATCTATGATCACCGTTTTTCACAATATTCAGCAAGCCAATGGTATAATCACTGCTGTCCGAGATATTTATCAGACCGATTTGTATGCCTTTAACGGTTTTAGCTCTATTGACCAGCCCTGCGATCTGCATGCCTTCTACATGCTCAGCTACGTTTGAAATTCCGGCGATTTGAATACCTTTTATATTTTTGGACACTGTAGCGATTCCGGCGATCTGTGCGCCATCGATTTCAGGTGAAAGACTAGCAATACCGGCTACCTGCAAACCCTTTACTGACTTAGTTAGACTAGCGATTCCTGATGCCTGAATTCCATCGATTGTGGCTGCAATATTCGAAATTCCTGCAAATTGAGCTCCCGTCACCATCTCGGCGGTATTGAAAATGCCTGCAGCCTGAAATGAAACATTGCCTAAGTTTATGTTGCTAATTCCTGCGACTTGTGCTGCTTGGGTAGCATCAGCGCTTTGATTCAGAATTCCTGCAGCCTGGAATCCGGTTACTTTTCCTGAGACATTGTTCCAAAGTCCTGAAATCTGTGCGCCTTGCACATCTCCTTTGACTATACCAGCCAAACCGTAGATGGCAGCACCAGTTTCTCCTCCAGATAGTCCGGTGAGTAAATGAAGGCTGAAGTGGTTGCTGTAATCTGCTGCCTCAGTTCCGTGGGTAGAAATAGGATAGAATAAACCTAAGTGCGCTGGACTTTTTTCCTGGGCATATGAAATGGAAATCATTAGTAAAAAAAGGAAGGAAAGGAGGGTGATTTTTAATGCTGAAGTTTTCATTGGTTTGTTTGTGAAAGGTGAACAGTTGACATCAGGAATTGGCTGTCTTCTAGGTTATAATCGGATGAAATGGTAATTTTTTTTTAAAGTATTTTTTAACCGCAGTGATCGAGGAGGTTTTCGCAGAGGGCACAGATCAGTGATAATTGTTAGAAAATCCTCTTTATGACGTCATCGGTAGGAACGAAGCAATCTCGTATAATAGACCCATATCGCTTAATCTCTCAGATTACCGTTGAAAAGGTCGCTGATTGCCCTGGATTTACTTAATCGGCTTAGTCACTTTCATTAGCTTTTGTGCCTGCCTCGCCAGTAGACGCGAAGTCCTAAAGCATGAATTCTATTTTAATTAAAGAATCAATCGAGCAGTAAAGCGATCAATTGGGACGGGGCGTTTACCTGAATGATTTTATGGTCTTCGAGCTCCTTGTTAAGGGCATATTCCAATTCGAAAATCAACCCATTCAGGAAGATTTTGTCCATTCTCAGGTCGAAAATGAAGTGATCATGCTTTCGAGCTCCAGTCAATACGATTCCGTATTCGCTGAAGACTTGTGTGATTTTTCGGAGTTGGCTATATTTTCCCATATGCTGTGATGACGATTTGTGGTGTCGTTATCTTGACAGCCTGAGAAGTAATTACCCTTAGTTGGGAAGGCAAAAAAAATAAAAAAGTAGAAAATGAAGCTTTTCCAAAGTTTAGAACTTTGGAAAAGCTGCTTTAAAGTTTATAATCCAGAAGCTATTGATTTTAAGCCTCTTTCCTTGATTAATGATTCTCTTACTTTAAGTGTTCGGAATGTATTAATAGGATCAATTGCTCCACCCGATCTGCGTATCGCTTCAGCCAGCAAGGGTCGAAGATCAGTTCTATAGGCATCTTGCAATAGTTCCTGTGCTCCAGTCACATCATGGATTTCCTGTGCATCTTCCAATGATTTGCTATCCACTAAAAGAGCTTGTGCATAAGACAGCTTGATTGCCTGAACGGATTGGATCAAATCTTCCATAGGATCTTTCAGGTTGTGACTGGCATCAATCATCCAGGAAAGTGGGGGATTATTGGTTTCCTCAAAACCCTTCACCAGTTCCTGAAAAATCAAGAATAACTGGTATGGTTTGATGCTACCCACAGTCAGATCATCATCTCCATATTTGGAATCATTGAAGTGGAATCCACCCAATTTCCCTTCTGTCATCAGGGTGGCTACAATCTGCTCAATATTTGTATTGGGCAAGTGGTGTCCAAGATCTACGAGCGTATAAGCCTTTTTGCCAAGCTTATTTGCCAAAAGGAAGGAAGTTCCCCAATCCTGAATCACCGTACTGTAGAAATGCGGTTCGTAAGGCTTGTATTCAATGAGTAGCTTCCAGTCTTCCGGCACTGCTTTATAAATTTCCTGTAAGGATAAATGAGTATTCTCAAGAGCTTTTCTCAGGCTATGCTGACCGGGAAAACTGCTTCCATCAGCTAGCCAGACGGTCAGCGCTTTGGAACCCAGTTTCTCTCCAATTTCAATTACCTGTTTGTTATGCTCTACTGCCAACTCACGAACCGCATCTTCTGAATTCGCCAAAGAACCGAATTTATAGCTTTGAGCTTGGTTTGCTTGGTCTTGAAAAGTATTGGAATTGACAGCATCGAAACCGATTCCTACATCAGATGCACTATCTTTAATAGCTTGATAATCATTGGGTATATCCCAAGGAATATGAAGTGAAACAGCATCACTAGATTGGTTAAGGGCATGCAGTATGCCTACATCCTGTATTTTCTGGATTAAGGTAGCAGGTTCCCCACCACCGGAGAATCTACCAAAACGGGTTCCACCTGTTCCCAGCGCCCAACTTGGGATAGCTATTTGCAATTCCTGAAGTTTAGAAATCAGCGCTTCTACCTTGATTCCTTTTTTGTCCAAAGTTTCGGAAAGGAATTCAAAGCTTCTGTTATGTTGAGCAAGCTGCTGTTTATTTTGATCTTGAATTTGATCTGGTGTAAGTTTCATAGGTTATGTTTTTTTAACCGCAAAAGGCGTGAAGATTACGCAAAGTGCACAGTTGTATTTTCCAAAGTTGTAGTTGTCCTGCTTCTCCAGAAGCTGGACTTTTATTATGACATCTGGTACAATCTACCCAACTTCCTCTTCTTTCTCGGATTTATTCAACCAAAGGGAAGCAGATCCAAACCAAACTAGGGTACCGACCAGCATAAGCGTTTTGCTTAGATCCGGCGTTATTATTCCCTTTAAAACCAAAAAGGAAGGGAGGAGTGTCAGAGCTAAAGCAGCGATTGATATGATTTTTAGTATATTTTTCACAATCAGTAAGTTAAGGGGACAGTTGGAGAGGCGTGTGTTACTTTTTTCTGAATGGCTTTGGAAGCAAGGAGGTAAACTAAAACAGCTACAAACCAGCCGGGAAGTCCAAGGAAGAAGATTTCAATTCCACCATATATATTCAGACCCAAACAAAAGATCAGAGAAATTGCCCAGGTAATGCCTACAGCCGGATTGAAATGTGACTTGGTCAGTTCTGCATAATTGCTTGCAAGTCCCATTTTTGGAAGAACAAAAACATCCAGGAAAATCACTGCTCCCAGAGGCATTAAAATCAGCCCATAGAGCGCTACGAATTCTAATAACTGCATCACCAATGCCGGGAAGCAAGCTGCGATCGTGGTTACCAAACCCACAAAGAGCGTTACCTTCCACGTCTTCCATTTTGGGTTGATGGACTGGATGGCAAGCCCAGCTCTATATAGCGTTGGGTTGGCAGTGGTCCAACCTGCAATCACCACACAAACAGCACCTGCAATACCGGCAGCTTCGTAGGCGATGGGACCCGGAGCGAAAACCAAGCTGCCCTGTGATTCCAAAAGAAAGAGGGAATATAAAATCCCAGATGCCATCCATGCGATAAAGTGCCCTAGGAATACACCTGCAGTGGATGAAAATCCGTATGTCCATTTCTTTGCGTAGCGAAGGAGCGACATGTCCGCCATTCCGATATGCATCCCCATGTTACAAAACCAAGCAAAGAACATGATGTGCCAGAAAGTAAATTTGCTTTGCCCTTCTAATGGTACTCCATTCCAAATGGTACTTTCTGCTACAGGCCAAAACTCAGAGAAGGAATTGATTCCCAATCTAGGCAATACACCCACCGCAGCTGCTATAAAGATCATAATCATCCATGGAGCTGCGATATTGGCGAATTTTGAGATCACGTTGAATCCAAACATGGCGACTACCGTAGTAATGGCACCAATGCAAAAAACCGTGATAATCCATCCTACGCTATTAGGGTAAACATCCGTGAGAGATGGCATAGGAAGATTAAAAGGAATCCCAACTGCAGTAGCTGAAACTGCAATCATCGAACCTGCGAGGAAGCAGAATAGCGCCGCATTTACTACATTATAAACAAGGGTAAATCGATTGCCGGCAATCTTTTCCAATTGATAATACAATGTGGTCCTGGTTTTTACTGCTACTTTTCCTGTAAGAAAAGCCCAGCTAAGAATTGCCAGAATATTACCGACTATTAGCCCACTCACCAAATCTCCCGCAGAAGCTCCATGTGCTACGAAAAGTGGTCCTAGAACAAATTCAGTTCCTGCCGTATGCTCACCAGCGTAGGTTCCAATAAAGCTTTTCCAGCCTTTAAGTTTGTTTTTGGGAATGGGAGTTCGCTCGTATTCGTTGACAGCTTCGAGCCGCTGTTTTAGGTTTTGGGTTGATGACATCGATTTTCTTTTGGGCTTGAAGTTCAAATTAGGATTGGAGATACGTTCATGTATCCTGTACTATATGGGTTATAAGAGATAAAAACCCTGAGGTAAACTCTCTTACTTATTAAAATTCCAGAAGTTGGATTTTTCCATCAAGTCCAGATGGCATTGTCCTCCAATTACTGGCGTCAAATGGTTTATAATCGATATTGACGAAGTTGATTTCGTGGTAATTTCTCCATTCAATCCCATTTCTATCCAGGTACCGAATACTATTCGCCATCAGATTTGCTACTTCAATTTTGATGGTGTTTTTGCCATTTTTTAGATGCTCAGTGACATCAAGTTGATAAGGGATACTCCAGGTATTGCCGGCATATTTCCCATTAATCCAGATTTTGGCACTTTCATACACCTTGTCTATGGCCAATAAATAATGCTTGCCCTTCGTTTTTGAGAATTCAAATTCAGAGGAATAGCTTGCCTGTCCTGAGAAATCATCTGCTGCGGGATGGCCATGGTTTGTCCAAGGTTTGATAATTTCCATGGCTTGAGGAGCAGGGAGATTTGGTTGTCCCTGGGTAAAGGAAAGTTTCCAGTTTTTGGAAATATCAGTAGTTTTTGATGGTAAACTGTAATCAGGCCAAGTAGAAATCTCCAAGTCAACTTTCTCATCAAAAGTCTTAAGAAAAATGGATTCTCCTGATTTAAGGAAAATTTTCACACTTGTTCCTTCAGCTGTATTGGTAGAAGGGATTGTGCCTGTATTACCCGTAAGAGGATCCATTGCCATCACGGTTCCTGCTTTTGCGTTTAGAGAAATAGTTTTATTAACAGGCTGGCCGGTATGATTTACAAGAAAGTAATACGTACCGTCTTCTACTTTTCTTCGGACAAAATCAAGCCCGGAATCCACCAGCTTTTCTCGATAGATCCCTAATTCTTCCAAAGTTTGTCCCAAGTTTTCAGAAAGATATACCTGTCCTTTTCCAAGTGTTGATTTTCCTACTTTAAACGGTATTGAGGTCCATAATTGATTAAAATCATTCTCTTTTGACTTTTGGTCAGTATGAAAGCCAGGGATAGATTTTGGCTTGGATTGGAAAATTATAGTTGCACCATTTTCCGCTAGTCTGATGAGTTCTGTTAAGGTCTGAATGGGCATAAACTCAGTTTCAGGAATGATTAACACTTTGGCGGAATTTTTCTCCGAAGTTTGTACCAGTCCATTTGTAACCTTTGATTTTGCAATCATATCATCGGAAATAAAATCCAGGGAATACCCAGCCTCCATCAGTTTTTTGGATTGCTTATAAAACTCCGTTGGATGTAACCACTCATCTATTGCATGCACGGTGATCATTTCCATTTTACCTTTTGGCTCCGCCCAAACATCATAAACCGGCCAATAAACCAGCAGTTCATTATTCGCTTTTCCAGCCTGTAAAATGGCCTGTGATCTGCCAATAAAGTCATTAAACTCTTTAAAATGTGGCCAAAGGCTATTCTGCTGGGTAAGATTTAGCGAAGCATAAAACAACCAGCCGGGATAGGGGACATCTTCGGGACTGTAAGTGACACCATGATAAAAAATGTGATTGACTCCTGCGAGGAATGCCTGCTCCACCTCAGGCTTCATCTGGGCAAATGAGGATTTGAAATGCTCACCCAACCAAGTAAAGGTCTCGGAGGAAACTAGGTTTTTGCCTGTTAAATGAGCTGCTGAAGACGCAAATTTCAGCATGATGGGATCAGGGTCCACATTTCGAATATCTGCGCTGTCTCTGCGTAATCCGGGAATAGGGAAGTAGCTTGATCCGAAGGTTTCACATTCTGGGATATCCACCGCAGCATAGAGATCAAGCAAGTTTCCGGGAGAACCGTGGGCTTGGTTCTTCGTGAGTTTGGATTGACTATGTGCCCAACTTGTCCAGTTCTTGGTGAAATTATTAAGCAGAAGATCATTGATAGTCTCCCGATAATCAGACTTCACTCTTCGCACAATATCTGTGTTTGCCTCGCTTTCTAGATAAGGCAGAAATTCTTTTAAATCATAGCCTCGACGCTTTTCAAATTCATCAAAAAAGCTGGCAGTAAAGTCTGCCCCATACACTTCAAAGCTGTCATTATAAAATGCCCGGAAGCCGTAATCCTTTCCTGTAAAGGCTTTTTCAAAATATGAATTATAAGAATCAACTGCTGATTTGCTAAAGTGATCTAAGGTCAATCCAACTCCACCGGGAGCTGCACGCTTTACCATTTGACCTGTTTTATCCATGAAAATGGCTTTAATCAGCCAATTTCCAGCTTCATTCCAAGTAAGCTTTCCTTTTTCATCTACATATGCCGTGATCTCCTTTGCAGTATTATTTTCATCATAGGCCATCACAGCGATCAATTGCGCATCCGGCTGACTGTCTTTTTTCTTTTGGAAAATAATGAGAGTAGAAAGCTCCACTCCATCCACTTTTTCATAATCTTGAATCACCATCCTGGTTGCCGCATTTTCCACACTTACCTGCGGACCTCCAAATGGCCAACCCGTTCCCTGAGTCATATCCACGCCCATCCCGAGAGAATGAGCTTTGTTCACCGTAAAATCAAGCATGCTCAACCAATTTTCGGAAAGAAAGTCGATGTAGCGGTTTTCATAGCCTTTAGCCCCGTAGATAGGTGCGATTTCCACTCCACCCATACCGGCTTCTTGGTATGTTTCTAAGAGTTTGGAAAGATTTTCTTGATCTACCGCGTTTCCCATCCACCACCAGCGGGTCCAGGGTTTGGCAGTCTGGGTGATTTCGGGCCATTCCGCAGAAGTCGGTGCCTGTTTTTTTACCTGATGGAAACCAAAGAACAGTAGGACGGGTATGGCGAGAATATAAAGGTTTTTGGATTTTTTGGTCATTGGGAATTGAGGTTATTGCAGATTAAAAACATTTGAAAGTTCTACAGAAATAGGAGAGTTATCGGGATTGGTTTCCATAATATCAGCCATGTTCTTCCACCAGCGTTGGACGATCTCGGTGCCGCCAAGCTCTTGGGAATTTGCATTTCCATCTATCACCTGGTAGGCAAAAAGACAGGAAGTTTCCCTATCTAAAAAGATCTGATAATCTATGATTCCAGTGTCTTTGAGTAATGTGACCAGTTCGGGCCAAATCTCTCTATGTCTTCTTTCATATTCTTCCTCAAAACCTGGAATCAATTTCAGGCGGAAGGCTAGTTTTCTAGGCATTTTGGGTTGATTTAGTAGATTTAAAAGAGATCGTTTTGATAAATATAGAATTCATGCTAGTCCTTTTTTAGGTATGTTTTGAGCGTCAGTTGATCTATATCTTTAATCGCTACTGCAGCAATTTTCGCATTCAATTCAGCCCCTTCCTTGATCGTGTGGGTATGATCTGAATCATTGAAGTAATGTGCTTTCACATACTCCTCACCCAGCTCATCGTACTTATTTGCCACCAATTGATTTAGATCGATAAAGGCCGTCTTGGTATCGTCTGCGACTTGTCTTGCCCATAGTCCATAATCAGTGTCTGCTGTGATGACTTTGCCATCTTTCCAGTTGTTTCGGGGAATCAGTGAGCAAACAATAGGCGTGACACCCTTGGCTTTGGCTGCCAGAATCATCTGACGCAGATATTGCCCATAGGAGTAAACCGTTTCTTGACGTTGGGTGATGGGATTGTATATGTTTTCAGCTTCCAGTCCGGCACTTTTTATTGTACCCCGAGCTCGCGCTTCATCATCCAGCGGACTTGAGTCATTATGCCCAAACTGCATAATCAAATAATCACCCGGTTCTAATTTTTCCAGCACCTTGTCCCAAAGACCATACGTCTGGAACGTTCGGCTGCTTGTACCACCAAGTGCATGATTTTGGACTTTGATTTTTTCCTTATCAAAATAAGGGGCGATAAAATCACCCCATCCCCAAAGTCCTCCGGCTCCATCGCCTTGACCATTTTTCACGGTAGAATCGCCGATCAGAAAAAGAGTAGGCTTATCCTTAGTCAGGTAATCTTTGAGCGTGCAATTTTCTAGGTTCCGTATTCCTTCAGTTACTGACCAGGCATTGATCCGTGCGCCCGCTTCATTTGTATGGGTGTGATCTTTCTCAAAAAGGCCTTTTACGACTTCATGTCCCCATTTATCATATTGGTCAGCTACTATTGAATTGAGGTCAATGAACGGCACGCCATGACGTCTAGCAGCATCCTTGGCCCATTTCCCAAAGTCTTTACTGGCTCTTTCTACTTCAGCGTCAAGGAATTTATTACGTGGAATCATGGATGCTACGATAGGAGTGGCACCTTTAGCTTTAGTGTCTTGGATAAATTTTTCCAAATACCATCCATAGGTATGAACCGTTTCCAGTGTGCCATCAGGCCAAGTGAGTTCTTTAGTTTCCTCACCCATTCCCCTCAATACGCCTCTGTATCCAGCTTTGGTAGTATCCGGGGCTGAACCTTCGTTATGGCCAAACTGCATGATGACGTAATCCCCTGGTTTCAGCGTTTCGAGGATTTTATCCCATCTGCCTTCTTTGATAAAGGTTCTGGTACTTCTACCAGCCATGGCTTGGTTACTGACTGCTAGTTTGGTGCTGTCAAAAAACTCGTGTAGAAAATTGCCCCAGCCGCGCTGTAGCGTTCCTTCTCCACCATTTCTAACTGTAGAATCTCCGATTAAATAGAGCGTTTTCTTATCTTCTTTCTGTTGCTGAAAAGCGGTGAAAAAGAGAGCAAAAACAAGAATAAATAAAGGTTTGATAAGGCTTTTTAACTTCATAGAATTCTGTGCGGAGCTACAACATAGCAGTTTTTAAGTTGCCTAATTTAGTGAAAGAATAGTAGGCAAAAGCTCGATATTAGCATAAGAAAGCATTTCCCGCAAATAAATCCAGCAGATTAGTGCTGATATTGTGATTATACAGAATTTAATGCTGAAAATATCTGCGACTATTTGCGCATCTTTTCCGCGTCAATCTGCGGGAAAAATTGATACTGAGATGACCTAAAAAGGAAATATCAGCAAGGCATGCTGGCCTACGGTATTAAAATCACGCCAGACGCGATTGAGTTCTGTGTGGGTTTTTGCGGCCTCCAATCCAGCAAATGGATAAAGCTTACCATTAATCTCTCTACACTTTTGCGTAAGCTTTCGACTGATTTTACTGATGTCCTTTAGCTTCACTTCTGAGATTTTACCTTTTTTATCAAGTTCAGCCCATGAGGCATTTATACTATGATAGAAATCATTTCTAAGATTTTGGAGTTTATCTTCCTGCTTTCCCAGAAGTTTCTTGAAATACTTGAGATGCTTTTTGTCGTACTTTCGGTATTCATGCCTTCTCCAAAACGAATGCTCAATCAGTTCTTTTAAGTGTAGAGAAATACCCAAAATATTCGCTGCTAGCGTAGCTTCGGCAAATTGAAGGAACGGATATTGGTAAACGGAGGCAGCCAATTGCGCCTTTTCGGGAAGTATTTCAAAGCAGCGATTGAGTGGAACGCTTAGATTTTCGCAGCGAAAAGCAAGGCTTCCAGTAGCTTTCATGCCCATGTAATCCCAGCCATCGAAGATTTCAACTTCTTTACTGGCTAGCACAAAAGCTTTGATCACTGGCTGCCCCTTTTTATCTAAAAGTGCTTTTCCAGCTTCAAAAATCTCACAGTTGGCGGTGAGATGCGTAGCATGCAAGGCTCCTGATGCATAGGTCCAACTTCCTGTGATCAGGTAATATTCTCCTATTTTATCAGCTTTGCCTCCCACAAACCCACTCCCTGCCAGACAGAGTTTGTCGTTTGGGAAAATGTCTTTTAGCAAGGATTCATCCATGAAACCTACAAACCAAGTTGCACCGGCGCAAAGTGTCACTGTCCAGCCCAGACTTCCGTCCAACTTTGCCAGTTTTTCTTCAATTTTCAAGGCTTCGGGCAGAGTACAGCCCAGTCCTCCCAAGTCTTTTGGCACAAAAAGCTTAAACCATTTTTCGGAATAAATCTCAGCCAACCATTCATCGGGAAGGTATCCAAGTTTTTCTGCTTTGGTGGCAAGTTCGTGACTAAACGGTTTTAATCTTTCCATGGGAATGGTCTAGTACTTTTTTCCAGTCGAAATAACCAAATATGGCTACGATGAAAAGGAAAATGGTGAGAAATGAGATTAGAATCAGTTGCTTATGAAAGAGCAAAGGAATGGCTACTATGTTAGATACATTCAGCCATATCCAGTTTTCCAGCTTTCTTTTTGCCAAAAGCCACATGCCTGCCCAAGCCGTGGACGATACGAAGGCATCTACTACCGGCACATCGGAGTCAGTGAAACTGGTAAGCATAAAGTAGAGAAATGCCCAGCCACCAAGGGCAATTGCCCAAGTGATTTTCTGATCAGTAACCGTACTTCTGGAGATCCGGGAAGCTCCTGAATCGGATCGGTTTTTCCACAAAGCCCAACCATAAATACTCATCACCAGATAATAGGCATGAAGTAGGGTCTCGGCGTAGAGCTTGGCATCCACGAGCAAGA
This sequence comes from Algoriphagus persicinus, assembly GCF_035156415.1. NCBI lineage: Bacteria > Pseudomonadati > Bacteroidota > Cytophagia > Cytophagales > Cyclobacteriaceae > Algoriphagus > Algoriphagus persicinus. The sequence goes on along the minus strand of NZ_JAYEEY010000006.1, from coordinate 125,692 downwards.
AACCGGAACATAAAATTCCGATGATGCCTGCCGGATAGAGTAGTACATTGTTTTTGCGGGCCAGCAATACTTCGGTAACCCCAAAACTCACAGCGATCCATTCCAGTAAACTGGTGGATTTGATCTGCTCTGCAAGCAGACTCATGTCAATAGAAAATAACATTTGAATAACGTTTTATGATTATTCAAAAAAGGGAGAACAGTAATCTAATCCCTACGCCGGCATTACCCGGATCAGGTGCTCGGTGATGGCTCACCGATGGGTATGATCTCAGCCCGTAACTTTTAGGGCACCCCTCATTTGATGGGGCTAATATAGAAATTAATATTTTCTGAGTGGAACAGAAAGAGGAAATAATTGAGGCTAAAAGCCCTGCCTGCTTTCCAGGTTTATTTATTTATTAGTCTTAGCCACCTTTTGGGGTTTATTGTATTTGATAATTATTGTATATTATGTGATTAGTATATTCCTATAATCTTAAAAAAAATAGAGCCATGGATAAATTAGATAAATTGGAAATGATGGATAAAATCCTGAGGGAATTTGAAGATCTGAAGAACAGTCAGACTTCTGTTTTGAAAAAAATATCCAAAATAGAAGCAGATAATATCAATTTAGGCGTAGGGCTTCTGGAAAAGAAACTTCCTGACATATGGCAGGGGGTAGATAACAACCTCGAATTAGTTACTACACTAGAGGAGGAGTTTCAAGAATATCGGGATAAATACTATACAGATAATAACCTTGCAGCCTTACAAGATGAGGCGGACTAATTGAACATACTAAGAGTTCCAGTCAATAGGAAATGATTTTGGTATTTCAGTTTAGCACCAATTCCCCTCAATGGAGCAATATGCTATGTGAGCTAGTGGATTCACTATAACCTGTTGCCAAATTCATTTTTAATCATCCCTTACTTCTGTAAAACCTTCGCCGTCAACAGCAATTGCCCGAAATGTCTTTGGGTATGCTCGGCTGCATGGAATACTAAACCGCCTACAGACGAGGGAAGTTGATCCCTGCCCACAGCACGAGAATCAGTCAAAGTCTTGGGATCTATCATGGCGACAAACTGTAAAAACATTGAGATCTGGCGGTCCAAGTTTATCAGAAGGATTTCTGTGGTCAACCCCACATCCGCTTCACCTTCCTTTTTCAGATATTCAACTTGTTCTTTGCTAAGTGATAAAGCTTTGGCATAAGTAGCCATACGATCCATTACTCCTGCGATATGCTGCAGATGAAAGCCCGGACTGGCCATCCCGCCAGGTCTTTCCCAAAGCAAATCAGCAGAAAACCCCTTCATCAGCCTATGAATTTCTTCTTGTGCCTGCAAAACTGCATGTACTACGGGTTGCAATTCTAGAGGATAGCCCGGTATGGGTCCTCTCAGCCAGACTTCGGGTTGAGATTTCATTGGAGGTAAATTTAAAGCAAAAGTAGTAGGCAATTATCTTATCGCATGCCATTTCTTGGGGTTTAAAAATGTACCTGCTCTAGTTAAGGTTTTATAGAAATCATCTATTTTAGTTGCTATATACGCCTTAAGTTCAAGATGGGGAAGATACCGTCATAAATTAAAAAGTAATGAAAACCACAAGTAATCACGATGAGAGGATGGTGACTATGACCTTCTCCTCCGTATATCCGCATTATCTCCGCAAAGTGGAGAGAAAAGGCCGTAGCAAAGCAGAGTTGCACCCAGTGATCGAATGGTTGACCGGTTTTGATGAAAAAAAGCTGGATAAACTGATGGAGGAAAAAGCAACTTTTGAGACATTCTTTCAGCAGGCCAAAATCCACCCAAATGCACATTTGATCACTGGGATGATCTGTGGGTACCGGGTGGAAGATATCGAAAATACTTTGACTCAACAAGTCAGGTATTTAGACAAGCTAGTGGATGAATTGGCGAAAGGACGTAAGATGGATAAGATTTCAAGAAAGGCATAGCATGAGCTTTCCTAGGGCAAAAATCCCGGCAGAATTTACATCTTGGAGAAACGAGAAAATGCGGGTAACATGGATGCTAAAATTCCCCCTACAAGTGATAGTCCAATGATTGCTAAGGAGATCCACTCAGGTACTTCTACGTGATGCGAAAAGATCATTTTTAAGCCAACAAATGCCAAGATCACCACGAGACTGTAATTGATAAAGCGGAATTTGTTAAGCATACGTGAAATAAGGAAATACATTGACCTCAATCCCAAGATCGCTAAGATGTTTGAGCTAAAGACAATAAAAGGATCAGCAGTAATGGCCAAAATAGCGGGTATGCTATCCAGCGCAAACAGGATATCGGTAAGCTCTATGATAACCAGTGCCATAAAAAGTGGTGTGGCTACTCGAATTCCCCTTCTATGGAGAAAGAATTTATCACCATCCATAAAAGCAGTGAAAGGAATTACTTTTCTCAATTTTCTAAACACAAAAGAATCCTTAGGATTGAATTCAGAGTCATCTGATTTCAACATTTTATAAGCAGTAAAAATAAGGAAGGCACCAAAAACATAGATAATCCAGTCAAACTGATTGAGGAGAGCAACTCCAAAGACTATCATGAGTGCACGGAAAACTATTGCACCCAAAATGCCCCAAAACAGCACCCTGTGCTGATAAATATCCGGAATACTAAAAGCCTTGAAAATAACAGCAATCACAAAGACATTATCTATACTCAAAGACAGCTCAATCAAGTATCCGGTGATATACTTTAGTACTGCTTTGTCGGGGCTTAGTCCTGTAGGATTGGTAATAAGTCCCTCTGAAAATATCCACCAGATGACACCGGAAAAGGCCGTGGCAACCAAAACCCAGATTCCCGTCCAAATAGCCGCCTCCTTTGATTTGATGACGTGAGCTTTTTTGTTGAAAACCCCCAGATCGAGCGTGAGGAAAAATAAAATGCAGATTATAAAGATTATCCAGACACCCATACTAAGATTGATATTTTAATTAATTGGCGAAAGTATAAAAAAAGGAGGTATGTGCAACCCCTTAAATTATATCGGATTGGCAAAATTGGCCGACCTGAAATTTATTATTTTGGTGTGAGTAAAAACGCTTGCAAAATGGATTTATTTAAAGCTAACTTTAGCCTTTATTTCGAATGAAACAATGAACAACCAGCAGATATCATACTTTCTGGGCCTAATATGGCTGGCAAGCATATCTGTTATTTTTTTGGTATCTCCCCAACCGAATTTCGAAAAGATTGGCAAAGATCGACAGGAAATAGTGCAGGAGTCAACTGCTCTGAAAATTCTTCCTTTAATTTCCAGTGACACTCCCAAAACCCCTTCCTTTGTCATTGATTGGAGTCTTTGGTCTAAGTTCAATTCTGAATGGGTTTCCTTACAACATGAAGTAAAGGGTAGCTCTACCTTCTATTTATTTTTCAAAAAGTCCTTTGCGTTATTTGACGTGAAAGTAACTTTTATCCATTTTTTCCATCCCTGGTAGGATTTAATAAAATCAACTGGCCGTCTAATAGGCCTTTGTTACATTTTATTGCTAATCCAATTACCCTCACATGTTCGAAATTGATCTAGTGACATTACTTATGTCATGTTTGCTTATGTGCGCATTCAGCGTACCGTTCATTACTCATGGACTCAAAAACAAAAAGAAAACCAATTTACTGATTACCCAACTGAAGGAGCTGGGGCAGTCTATTGGTTCCAGCCCCTCGGAATTAGATACTTGGAGACATTGTTATGCAATAGGAATAGATGTGCATCAAGGTGTATTAATCTATGTGCGTCACGGTGTAGCTAGCGTAAGTCATCGCTTGGAATTGGCGGATTATAAGAAAGTCAATCTGATTAAAAACTTTCAGTCAAATACGGAAAGGCCCAAAGCTCCTCAACTACCAGAATATGTCGCTTTGGAGCTCATCCCGGTAGCTTCATCTGCAAATGCAGTTTCCTTGGAAATCTATGATGTAGAGCAGTATTCTGACCTTCTTGGAGAGACTGTGTTAGCTGATAAGTGGTTTGAGTTAGTGAAAAGTCAATTAAAATAATTTGGTATTGGGTGTCCTAGTGGCACCCAATATTTTTTACTTAAATCATATGGCAAAGCATAACGAATCCTGGGAATCCAGAACAGGTTTGATCTTGGCAATGGCTGGAAATGCGGTAGGGCTTGGCAATTTCCTGTACAGGATGACTCCTCCTAAAAAAAGTTTACAGATTAAAGTTTAAATACTGGTATTCGTTTACAGTATTGTTTAACCCGCATTATGCATTAGCAAATCTACTACGGCTTTAAACCGCCTCAAAATTAGTCGCTATGCTTCACTTTTCGCTCTCACCGTAGCAGTGCTACGACTCGATCTCCAAAGTGACTGATTTTCTTATAGTTTAAACCCTCGCTACGAATCCTAATGCATAGTCCGGGTTTAATCCTGAAATGGATTTACAAGTGTACGTTTTTAGGGTAGTAGTTTTTTCACAGTCTTTCAGTTTTTTGATTGGTGTGATGAACTTGTTCTGGCGTTAGGTTTCCAATGCTCAAGTGGGGGCTTTCTTGGTTATAGAGTTTGACAACCTCTTTTAGAAGTAAAGTAGTGTCCTGAATGGTTTATACTAAAGGGTTAAATATTAGACCAACTCCCTCAAATCCACAGGAACAACTCGTGAAACACCCGCTTCGATCATGGTGATGCCATAAATAATATCCGTGCTGGCCATGGTACGCTTATTATGAGTGACTATAATAAACTGTGACTCACCGCTGAATTGCTGGATGATCTGGTTGAACTTATCAATATTCGCATCATCGAGGGGCGCATCTACCTCATCAAAAATACAAAAAGGTGCAGGTTTCAGCAGGTAAATAGAAAAGAGTAGGGAAGTGGCTGTCAAAGTCTTTTCACCTCCAGAAAGCTGATTAATAGTCAGCGGTCTCTTGCCTTTTGGCTTGGCTATGATTTCAATCGCCGATTCCAGTGGATTACTTGGATCGACCAAAGTCAAATCGCAATCATCCTGCTCGGTAAATAAGGATCTGAACACTTTCACGAAGTTTTCTTTGATCTTGGCAAATGCTTCCAAAAAAGTCTCTTTGGCTACCAGGTCTATCTCCTTGATGGTTGTCAGCAGGGACTCCTTCGCTTTGACCAGATCTTCTTTCTGTGAGCTGATAAAATCATAACGAATCTTTATCTCATCATAGGCTTCCATTGCCATAGGATTGATCGGTCCGATTTTTTCCAGTTTTTCTTTTTGTTTACGGACCAGTTCCCGAAGTTCCTCCTCCCTGAAATTCGCGAATTCCTGATCTATTTCTGGATTTTCTTCCATGAGTTCGTCCAAATCCAGTTCGAATTCCACACTGAGTCTTTCCTTCATTCCGGCCATTTTCAGTTTGATCTCATTCACTGCATTCTCCAGTTCATGAATCAGCTGATCAAAGCTTTCCTTAGATTTTTGGAAACTTCGGATCTTTTGATCTGTCTCATCAATAAATCCTCGTGAAGCATAGTAGTCTTTTTCCGCTTCTTGTACTCCCAATTCAATACCTTCTTTCTCAGCATACAATTCGATAAGCTCATCATCCTTGACTTCATTATTGTCCAGTAAAGATTTTACTTCTGTATCAAGCTGGGAAAGTTCGGTTTGAGATTTTCCTATGCGCTCTTTCGAACCATCATATGCAGTTTGCTTGAATTCTATTTCCTGATCCAAACTCGTCACTCTGTTCAGATGCTGATGATACAAAATATTTTCAGCGTTGAATGACTGGGACTTCTCAGTCAGCAGTGCGGATTCCCTTTCGTAAGTTTCGTTGAGCTCCTCAAGATCATCATGCATGGCTTCAAACTCAGCCCGCTCGTCAAAAAGCTGTGGCTGAATCTCAGTCAAGCTTTCTTCAATAGAAGCGATTCTATCCAGAATATCCTCTCGTTTGTTAGCATTTGAGCTGAGCAATTCGGCTAGTTGCTCTTTCTTGGTGCGCACAGATACATAATCTTGATTGATGGAACTGATCTTATTCTGCCATTCTTCCAGCGTATTTTTATAGCTGATTTCCTTCAGTTTCATCAGTTCAGAGAGCCTATTGTCCAGATTATTTCTGGTGCTGCTGACTTTCTTATTCAGTTCTTTGATTTCCTTGTCCAGCTTCTCCAGATTCTTGGCTCTACCGATTCTTTTTCCTTCGAAAAGCCCCACAGATCCTCCCGAAATACTGAATTTCCGCTTGGTGTATTTTCCGTTTTCAGAGATGAAAATAGCCTCAGAATCCTGTGGAAAATCCCGGTACTCACCCGTAACGATATAGACATTGTCCAGTATGAAGTTGATCAGGCGGGAATACTTGACATCAAATTCAATAATTTCTGTAGCTGCGATAGCATTGGTAAAAAGCCTATTCTGACTAGGTTTAAAGCGCTCAAAATGTTCCAAAACAAAGAAATTAGCCTTTCCCCTCGCCGAATCACTGAGCAGTTGAATCGCTGAAATGGCCTGTGACTCCGTATCCACCACATAGTAATTCATGTAGCTGTCTAGGTAATTTTCTACGGTGACTCTGTACTTTTCTGAAGTGGCCAGCAGGTCGGAGAGGAGTGGCATGTCCTTACCCCAACTTGGATTTTTCTTCAGAAATTTGATTGCTTCCGGAAAACCTTCCAGATTCTCTACCAGAGACTTGGTGAGGTTGTATTCATTTGTTTTTGAATCGAGTTTTCTGGAAGACTGTGTCAGTTCCTCCCGGATCATTTCGATCACACGATTGGTTTCTTCAATTTTTTGATCTAGGTCTTCTTGCTTAGCTTTTAGCTCTTGATAGCCTTTAGTTGACTCATCAAGTTCAGCCTTTAGCGTAATCAGTTTCTCCTCAAAATCCACCAAGCTAGCTTCCTGGGAAGAATCATCGCTGGAGGTTCGTTCAAGTTCCTGCTTGAGTGTAGAAAGCTGAATTTGTTTGATTTCTATGTCTTTACTCAGCTGATAAACTTTCTCTTTAAGTGCTTCAAAATTATGATTGATCATCTTTTGAGCTTGCTGATTTTCTGCTTGGATTAATTTCTGGCTATCGTATGCTTCCCGAAGCTCAGCAACAATCATTTCCTTCTCGACAAGCATCTTCTCGGCAGATTCTTTTTCCTGTTTCAGGGAGCGAATACTGAATCCCGCCCGATCGTTTGACTTACGGTCAGTATCAATTTGTTCTCGCAGTTTCTGCGATCTATCCTCCAAAAATCTCAGACGCTCATTCTTAATTTTCTTCTCAGACTCAAAGGACCGGATTTTATTTACATGTTCATTGAGTGCTTTTTGCCGACTGGAAAGTAGTTTTTCCTTTTGGATCAAATCAGCTTTCAACTGGCTGAGTAATGCTTCCTGCTCTAATACTTGGGTCTGAAGCTGAAGTTTTTTATCTCCTTCATCCTGGATTTTATGACTAGACTCCAGAAGTGACTTGCTGTATTTCTCTAAGCTTTTTTTTGCGAGATTAATACTGGCCACTCTATAATCCTTTTTGATTTCAAAATATTTGGAAGCCTGCTTTGCCTGCTTTTCCAGGCTTTTTAGATTCTTTTCTATTTCAAAAAGCACATCTTCTACCCGGTCCAAATCATCGTCTGTATCCTGAAGTTTTCGGAGCGTTTCTTTCTTTCTGTTTTTGAATTTGGAAATACCGGCAGCCTCCTCGAACAGATCCCTGCGGGAATTATTTTTGTCATTGAGGAGCTCATCGATCATTTTTAGTTCGATGATTGCGTAGCTGTTAGAATTGATCCCTGTGTCCATGAAGAGATTGGTGATATCCTTCAGACGACAGGTAACTCCATTGATCTGGTATTCACTATCTCCAGATCTATAGTAACGACGGGTTATCGTGACGTAAGTATATTCGGTTGGAAGTAGGTTTTTGGTGTTTTCAAAAGTGAGGGATACTTCAGCAAGATTGGATGCTTTACGGTTCTTGGTTCCGTTAAAAATCACGTTCTCCATCTTATCGGAGCGAAGCAAGCGTGTTTTCTGCTCGCCGAGCACCCAACGGATTGCATCGACCACATTGGATTTTCCGCAGCCATTTGGCCCAACTACACCGGTGATTCCCTTGTCGAAGTTAATCACCATTTTATCCCCAAAACTTTTAAACCCTTTGATCTCCAGCTTACTGAGCAGCATCCTGATGAATTTTTCTTAATTATTCAAACAAATTAAGATCAATTAAGCCATTGTCCAAGAATTTGGGGAGAGGTGTTGGACAAATTCTCCTGTAAATTCATTTTGATTAAACCGCAAAGTCGCTGAGGGCACAAAGTAAAACGCCCAGGATATTTTTTATTCCTACAAAATAATTTTCTGCGAAATCTTTGCGTAGTCGGCACCTCAGTGTTTAAAAAAATATGTAATACTTAATGAAATGGATTAACTTACCACTGTGGATTTAGGAAATATAGTTTATATCGTCGCAATTTTAGCCTATTTTATCTATCAGGCTACCCGAAACAAGAAAAAAAATCAGGATGGAGAGGCACAAGAAATGTCTGATGTTCCTGAGAAAAAAGCAGTATCCTTTGAGGATTTGATGCGGGAAATCCGTGATACCCAGAAGCCAAAGCCTGTGGCACCAGCCAGACCTAGCTTGCAGCCTGCTCCTGTGGATCAATCAAAGCCAGTAGAATATGAGCGTGCAGGTGAGATTGAATCACGTCCAGAATGGAGAGCTGATCCAGCTCCGGCGGTAAAGAGATTTCCAACCAAAAAGTGGGAAGAAGGGGACGATGATGAGATTCAACATTATCAAGGTGCTTTTGAGAAAGTGAAATCTGATCTAACCAGGACTTCCAAGGGTATTCCAGATATTCCTTCCTTAAAAGAGGTGACTGTGGAATCCTCTAATACTGGAAGAAGTAGATACACCCGAATGCTAAAAGATCCCCAAGGAATCAGAGATGCTGTGGTGCTGAAAGAAATTTTGGATAAGAAGCATTTCTGATTTTCAGTGGCTTATGTGGGGTATTTAAATTTAAAATTCATTAGTGAAAGTATTATCTCACATACACCCGCTTCCAAATAATACCCCCATTTTCTTCTCCCCTCAATGTGTATCCTAGCTCAACCAGCTTAAGCATTACCCTATCAATTTCCTTCTGCTCTTGAGGATATGCATGCTGATAGTAAGAGTATAGCAATAAGGAAACTGTGTCTGTTTTAGCTTTTTCCCATTCTAAAAAACTGTCCAACCCATGAAGCTTTTGCTGAGTAATTTCATCCTCTGGAAAAATCACTTGCTCACTAAAGTCCAGAAAGTTGTTTGTAAGTAAAAATGATTGATTACTAGTGCGTTGTATTTCATTAGTTAAAGTTTTAATCATTCTTTCATACTGCTTCAGATTCTTCTGATAAGGAATGGCAATCAAGGCTGGGGTAAGTAGTATCCCCGCGAAAATAATAGCTTGGAATTTGAAGTGATAAACATACACAGCACCCACCAATGCAAGCTGAAAAGCTGTCATTTTCCAATCTGCTTGCATTAAGCTGATTATAGCGCCCAATCCAAGTAATCCCATAATCCAGCATCTCCATTTTCTGGAATATTGCCATTCTTTCCAGCCTATGGAAATCAGCAAACAAAGAATAGGAACGATGATAATCAGATGCCTTGGATTGAGATAAATTGGATTGTAGAATTCCAGTGTAGAAGTCATAAACCAAAAGCCTATCAACAGGCAAAGGAAAGCCAACGAGAATTCAAACCCCGGAGTATTTCTGGACTTTAATCCCGCTGCTATTCCGGGTACAGCAAAGACTATCCAGGCCCAATACGAGCGCTCTACAAACGTGATGATGGGTAGCATGGTGATCCTTCGGAGTATTGACCAAATACCTTTATCTGCATAAGTGAATTCGGATATATAATGACCGGCATTGATAGAGCTGACCCGATGAAGAGGATCACCGAACTTTATCCAAAAATAGAAGAGATAGGTAGCCGAAAGAACAATACCAGTTAGTACTAGGGCAATGTAAAAAGAGCTTTTTAAATTTTTGTTTTTCCAATCAAAGTAGAACAAAAGGATCGGGAATGGGGCTAAGAGTACTATGGTTTCTTTCGTGATAAAACCTATAAACAAAGCTGCAACCAATAGTATTCCAGAAAAGACAGGTTTACTTTTTCTGAAAGTAGCAGCAACTGGAACCACACAAGTCCAAAGTGCCAATAAACTATCAGGATATACTTTGGTCAGAAAATGAAGGAAATAGACTTGTGTACAAAACCAAAGCACCAATACCCAGACAGGTGCTGATTTTGGAATTACTTTCACTAACAAAAACAGGGTTGCCGAATAGCTAAGAAGGGAAATAAGAGAAATTCTGTGCGCATCAAATCCAACAAAATACCCAACCAATCCAGCGGGTACGTATGCTCCCCAGCGACTTGAAAAATGGTAATCATTCACCTCCATGGTGCCTTCCCAGAATTTTTTACCGGCGAGTAAATAATATACATCATCGCTGAAGGTGATACCATCGAAGCCAACGTACCAATAGACGAGAAGAAAGAGTAGGCCTACAGCAAAAGCTGAAAATTGGGCTTTGGATAAAAATCGATCCGATTTTAGGCTATTCATTGCGCTAAAATTAGAAGGAATTTTCGTCTTACTATGAAAATCTCCATCATAGATTTACTGACAATACACGTCAAATAGTAAAATCTATTTTATCATTTGTGTACTTTTACTTTTCTAAATCCAGAATAAGCTATGAGTCAGGCCGGAAAAATCGAACAGCAAAAAATTCTTCGTGTATTCAAACTAATCAATTTGCTACAAAGTAATATTGGTAAACCTGTACATAGACTGGCCGAACTCCTGGAGACAGATGAGCGAACGATCTACCGCTACTTCAAATTATTGGAAGCACTGGGTTTTGAGGTGGTGAAGGAATTCAGTAAATATAAAATCCAGCAACGTCCCGGAATGGAGCAGACGCTGAACTACGGCGCCTTCTCACAGGAAGAAAGTCAATGGCTGAGAGCTATGATAGAGCGTCAGGGGAAAGGCAATCTCCTGCATGATTCTCTCTTGAAAAAACTGGCTGTCCGGTCGGAAGTCAAGCAAGTAACTGAGCAATTATTCAAAGCAAATCTAGGTAGGTTGGTAGATGAAATCGGCCAAAGTATTCAGCAAAAAAAACAAGTTTGGCTAAAGGATTATTACTCCCTCAGCTCTGATACTACGAGTGATCGCTTGGTGGAGCCGGTTACATTTTCATCCAATTATGAAACTATTCATGCCTTTGAACCTACGAGTAAAAGTATGAAAGTATTCAAAATTGAGCGTATCGGTGAAGTGGTGTTGAGTCAGGAAGCTTGGAAATATGAAACTAGACATCAGTTGCCAAGCGCTCAGTTGTTTGGTTTTACCGGTAAAAACAAGTTTTTAGTAAAACTGAAACTAAGCAAGAAAGCCTATCAACTTATGCTAGAAGAGCATCCAAATGCGCGCCCATTTATGTCAATCAAGAACAGAAATCAGTATTATTTCCTTGGAGAAATCCCCCAGTTGCCTGGATTGGCGAGGTTTATTCTAGGATTGCCGGGTGAGATAAAAGTGGAAGAAGGAGAGGAGCTAAAAGAGTATTTGAGTGAGCAATTATCCAAGATGATTTTGTGAAAAATAGATTTTTTCTAGGGGTTTGATTGGGGGTTAATTCTACTATTTATTAATGAGTATCTGTAGTTACACACGTAGCCAAATGGCATTATGAGTATTGTCCCCTCGACTTTGCTCGGGGACCGAATTAAAGTCTAAACGTTGTGTGGAGAGAAAGATGCGGCTCCGCCGGCTCTTTCTCCCTACATTACATGATTAAAAAAAGGTCTTAGAATTTAATCAAAGCCCTTTGTTTAATCAGATCTGCCTGCTAATTGATGGTATTTACCTTGCTCTTCTATTCACAAGCATATTTCCAAAAACAATCAAAACTATCATACCAACTAAAGTCACCAAAACCCATATATTACTTAGCGATGGCCTATCTAACCAAAATCCCACAAAGTATCCTGTAATAGATATCAGCCCCATAACTCCAAATACAATAGCAGCAAACGTGGGCAGCCTGTTGGTTTCAGCATTTTCTTTTTCTCTATTGGATAAACTATTGTAACCCGCTAAGAGTCCAGGGAAAAATTTGATCAGAATTCCTAGTACTATAAAAAGCGAACCTATGTAAATACTTTCCATGATTGATACATTTGATAGTTAAAAACAACTATAGAATATAACAATTACAAATCAGATTGACAATATGAATTAGTTTTGTTATAACCGCCGAAAGCATGGCTATACCTTGCTCCGTGAAAGTAAAAGTTAGTGAAGTGAAATGATTTAGATTGTTTAACTGGTCACAATTTGTGACTAGTTCAGATTATTCTTTTTCAGTAAGCTGAAATACAACAATTTTCGGACAAGCCGGTTACACTCCTTCGGGGCTTAATTTTTCTTAGGTTTTTAGCTTCCCCCGGCTTTGCCGAGGGTTATGAATTGTTTCAATCCTTCGGATTTTTTCAGAGGAAATGAAAAGTAATTTGCAACAATTAAGTCAAAAATTGTATTCTGGTGTTATTGAGGATATACATATAAATAGATTACATACTGTCAGTCTCCAAAACTGAAAAAGGGCTTAGATTAAATTCTAAGCCCTTTTCTTATGTCTTATGTCTTAAGTCTTAAGTCTAAAGTCTTAAGTCTAAAATCTAAAATCTAATGTCTTATTTCAAGCTTTTATTCATCTTCTCTACTTTCTTGTTCAAGTCCAAGATTGCTTTTGAATAGCGCGTATCCCATTCTTCCAAACGCACTGTTGACTTGGTTTCTACTTCGTACTTGATGCCTGGCAAAATCCAAGAAGCATATCCAGAGAATGGATCTGTACTTACATAAAGCGATTTATACCAGCTACCGAAATACATTCCCTTTGGATCGATCCAGCTCTTTTCTAATCCAATCAATTTTTTATTCAACGCGAGTATTTTTTTCTTAGAAAGTTTACCGAATGTCAGAGTAGCATTAATAGCTGTTGCGTATGCAGCCGAACTCACGCTTAACTTCTCGATAGCGGCATCTACTTTGTCAAAGGAAACAAATGAAGAGTCCAGTTCTTTCACTGATTTCATCGCGTTGTCGAAATGAATTCTCAAATCCTGAGCATATCTTGGCACATCATAAGGGATGATTGTCGCATTTGCTAAGCGAAGAGTGAGCACACCGATCACAGAAGCTAACGTCCCGCCCATTTTGAACGTTGGGTCAACAAACTTGCTATAATAATGGAAGTTGTCATAATTGGAGTGGTAGGCAGAAGTCCCGCCCGTTCCTCCACTCATGCTTGGCACTCCAGCATACATATAGAAGGCAATATGATCTGATCCACCTCCCAAATTGCCAATTACAGGTTCCTCATTTTTTCCAGCCCAAACCTCATAAACTGATTTGGCAGAATCAGGATAAGCGACCTCTTTGGAAGCCTCTATAATCAGGTTTTTCAATGTAGGAGCAGCAGATACACCAAAATTTCTTCCTGAAACCGCTGCATCAAAATTCATATAGATTACAGCTTTCGCTCCCAATTCATCTTTGAACTGCTCTACCCATTCGGAAGAACCGATCACCCCTTGCTCTTCAGCATCCCAGTGCCCGATCAAAATGGATCTTTTGGGACGCTCTCCTTTCCTAATTAATTCTCCCATGGCTTCCGCCAAAGTAAGCATCATAGCAGTACCTGAATTTGGGTCAGTAGCACCGAAGCTCCAGGCATCGTAGTGACTTCCTAGAATAATCCACTCATCAGGATATTCACTTCCTTCGAACTTCCCAACCACATTATTTGCTCTGATGTAATCGACTGGCTGATCTACTTTCACTCGTACTTTCAGTTCAGAACCTCCGGTAATTCTGTAATCGAAAGGCAATCCTCCTTGCCATTCTTCAGGCACAGTAGATCCTTTCATCCGGCTTAGGATCTCTTTGGCGGCACCATACCCAATCGGTGAAACAGGAATTGTATGAAATGCCACATCTTTAGGGTCTAGTCTTTTCACTTTTTTCGCTCCATCTAAAGGAAGTGCCGGTTCGAACGGAGTCAATGGGTCTCCAGTGTAATTAAGCGTCAGCAAAGAGCCTCGCTGAATCGTAGTTTCATTGTAAAAAGGTCCCACTGGATAAACATCGCCTTTTCCAAATCCAGAGTCCTCTGGATCGGTATAAATAATCAATGCTGCCGCGCCATATTGCTCTGCAAATTGAGCCTTGTACCCTCTGAAATTCCCACCATATCTAGCAATGACAACTTTGCCTCTGAGATCAACTCCCATCTCTGCAAGTTTTTCGAAGTCAGCCTTCACTCCATAATTCGCATAAACCACCTCTGCAGTGACATCTCCAGAACCTGAATAGGCATTAAATCCTTTGAAAAGTCGCGAATCTGTAGAGAAAGGATCGCCTTCGATTGGACCTTCTTGCTGTGACAGCGTGATTCTATCCGGAGTTATGATTTCCAAAACCGATTCGCCCGGATCATTTGGCAAATACACGTCATAAGGGTAGGAGGTCACATCCATTCCCGCATCGCTCATTATTTTGGTCAAGTAAGTCGCAACTGCTTCGTTTTCGGGCGTTCCCGCAATGTGAGGGGCTTTAGTCAGTTCTTTTAGGTGTATTTTGAAGCTGTCAAAATTGACGGCTTTTAGGTAATCCTGCTCCAGGGAGACTTCTTTGCTTTTATCCTTTGGCAAAAAGCCAGTGACCTGTTGGGCATTTGCTGTGAGACCTAAGCTGATAGCAAATGCAATCCCTAAACATATTTTGTTTTTGGACATTTTAATTGTTGGTTAAAAGCTCTGAAACGGATAAAATATGCTCGGAAGGCACATTGGCAATTCTTTTTGTCCTCAAATACCTTCCTAGTTCGTACGCATCATAATTAGGGTTTTCCGGGTCAAAACTTGAAATCCTAACCAAACCTCTAGAGTGGATAAATTCTCCATTTCCAATCCACATCCCAACGTGAACCACGCGTTCTTTTTTCTCAGGAGTGCCTTTTACTCCGAAAAAGAGTAAGTCTCCGACTTGAAGTTTGTCCCAGTTTTTATCGGCATCTACTAGTTCGCCTTCATTGATTTGTTGTGAAGCATCACGGGGAATAATCTTTCCATTGAGGTAATAAATCGTTTTGGTAAATCCGCTGCAATCCATGCCTTTGATTGAAGTGCCACCCCAGAGATAGGGTGTCCCCATCATTTGCTTGGCCGTAGAAATCAGCGCTTCAGGAGAAGTATTTCGGGAAGCAATCCAGCTTTCCCATAATTGGGCTTCTTTTGCAGAAATCCAGCCTTGACGTCCGTCGGGAAGCCTTACTTTCAACTGGTCTTTTGTCTCATCTTCAAGCGTCATAATATCGCCAGCAACTAAGTCAGACACCATTTCTGTTTGTTCTGGATTTTGCCAGATGTGACCTGTAAGGGCCGTATAAACTACTTTTGGTTCTCTAAACCAATGCTCCATCTCCTCCACAGTCATCAAATGTATGCCAGCTTGGTCCACCCAAGAAAGGTATCCGTCTGGAGTTTGAACCAGAAACCACCCGTCATCCTCTTTGAGAACATTAAGTGGTGTACCCATTAGGGCTTGTGTAGCAAGTTCGGCTGAATGCTTTGGGTTGCTTCGGATATTTGCCACAGAGATGGTGACCAAAGCTCTGGTTTTTTCTCCCAGTGCTGTATCTGGCAAGCGTACTACTGCATCGGTAAAATTGATTTGTTGGGATTTGAGTTCTTCAATTAAATTTACTAGAGCCCCAAGTTGATCAGTTTCTCCTTTGAGTGAGTCATTTTCAAAGATCAAGTCCCAAAGTGCCACACGTTTATCCGGTGCAATTTCGGCTCTTTTTTTTTCGACTAGATTGTTTATTTCCTCGTTTTTATTCTTCCTTTCACAGGAAAACAAAACAACAATCAGGGAAATTAGAATTCGGATATATATACTTTGCATAGCTAGGGCAAAATAAAAGAAAACCACAAGAAAAGCTCAAAATCTGAACCTTTCCTGTGGTTTTAATTGATAGGGGTCAGATGATTAATTCATCTTCAATCCGGGAGAACGATCGAGGAACTCCTGGTAAAGTCGGATTTGACGGTTTGAAAGGGGCATTCTATAGCCATTAATGAACACATGCATGATATTGGTTTTGGTCTCAAAAGGATCACCGTCCGCCACGATCAAGTTTGCGACTTTACCGGCTTCCACAGATCCGTATCGATCTGCCAAGCCGAAGATCTCTGCAGGATTAATAGTCACAGCTTTCCAAGCTTCTTCTTTGCCCATACCGTAGGCTGCAGCAAAAGCAGCGAAGAAAGGTAAGTTTCTTACGTTCTCTTGATCGTCTGTTCTGATTGCAACTTTTACGCCTGCTTTGGCCATTTTACCTGCATTTGCATAAGGTGTGTCGTAGCGATCTGAATCACGAGTAGGTAATGCTTGGATAGGACCCGTAATCACTGGAATTTCAGCCTTAGCTATTTCATCGGCAACTCTCCAGCCTTCAGCTACACCTGTGAAGATTACTTTGGCATCTTTTCCTTCTACCCACTTGATAGCTGCCTGAATATCAGCTGCCACATTTACTTCGATCAAAAGAGGAAGCTCACCACTTGTTGCTTTGGCTAGCTGGGCCATTTCTGGGTAATACTCCAATTCTGCACCATTTGAAACCAGTGAAGCATAGCTCATAGCCTTATCCCAGAGATCATTCGCCTCTTTAAGCGCTTTTTCGGTCGCCTTTTTGATATCCTCATCAGATCTTCGGTCATACCTGCCTCTACGTCCAGAGCTAGGAAAGTTCATCACGATGCCTTTGAAGCCTGCATACATCTGGTCCGGCGTGTAGCCATTCAGATTAATAAGGGCGGCTGTACCTGGGAAT
This sequence comes from Algoriphagus persicinus, assembly GCF_035156415.1. Classification (NCBI taxonomy): domain Bacteria; kingdom Pseudomonadati; phylum Bacteroidota; class Cytophagia; order Cytophagales; family Cyclobacteriaceae; genus Algoriphagus; species Algoriphagus persicinus. The sequence goes on along the minus strand of NZ_JAYEEY010000006.1, from coordinate 108,745 downwards.
AATCCGCCTGCTGGAACAGTAAGAACTGTAGTAACACCCGAAACTCTCGTCACTGGGATAGCCACTGAATTGGGATTTACGGCAGTCAATGCCTGCATATTCGGAGTGAAATTGCCTATTTCAGCATAATCTACCGTCTCTGCGACAGAGTTAATCTCTACCAGGCCTAGTTTTGTACCGCCATCGATCATACCGGGATAGATATATTTACCGGTACAATCAATCACTTCAGCTCCATTGGCAGAAATAGTAGTACCTATTTCCTTAATTTTTCCATCTTCTACCAATACAGAGGCATTGTTTAAAATGCCTTGGGTGATAGTTATTACTGTCGCATTTTGTAATAAAAATTTACCCGGTCTTGGTTTGATGAATTCCCCGTCGATCTGTGCCATCGCCATCATTGGCAGTAAGGCAAGGAGGAAGGCGAAAAAGGTTTTGTTTAGTCTTTTCATGTCTTCTTTAATAGCCGGTGATTATTTAGTTATATGGAAAAGAGAATTGGTAGTCTCAAACAGGCTTTCTGTATCCTGCATGCATCTGCTATCGTGGCCTTCAGAGATCATCACTGGCTCTACCATTTCTGTAGGACTGACTTTGATTCGTTGATCATCAGCATCTTCTTTGATGTCGAAGTATTTCACACCATCAACAAAAGTCATTTGAGGGACAGCATAAGACGAAAGAGGATGTCCTTCGAAAATCACCAAGTCAGCTTGCTTTCCTTCTTCTATAGAACCTACCTTATCAGCAATACCCAATTGCTTGGCTGGGTTAATAGTAATCATAGAAAGTGCTTGCTCATCTGTCATTCCACCATATCGCTGGGTCTTAGCAGCTTCGTGATACAAGTGGCGGATCAGTTCTGCATCATCAGAATTGATAGAAGTGATGGCTCCATTTTCTGTTAAGATCGCTGCGTTGTAGGCAGTGGAGTAATACACTTCAAATTTGTATGCCCACCAGTCAGCAAAGACTGAGGCTCCCATGGTGTATTCTGCTATTTCCGGAGCTACTTTGAAACCTTCATTGGTATGTTGGAAAACCAGTTTAGTAATTCCAAAATCTCTAGCCACATTGATTAGCATGTAGATCTCATCCGCACGATAAGAGTGACAATGTATAATGATCTTACCATCTATAATGTCAGATAGAACTTGGAGCCTTTCATTGTGAACAGGAGAAAGAGCAGTACTTCCTTTTTGAGATGATGCTTGATTGTATTCATCCCAAGCTTTCTTGTACTGAATTGCCTCATTGAAACCATTTCGAAGAATAGCCTCTACGCCCATTCTAGTTCGTGGTTGAATACCATTGCCTCTACCATGCACTCTGGTAGGGTTTTCACCCAAAGCAAACTTAATGGTACGTGGAGCCTCTTGCATGATGATGTCAGCAGGATCTGTAGATCCCCATCTATGTTTTAAGGTAGCATTTTGACCGCCGATCACATTCGCAGATCCATGCATCGCATGTGAGATAGTCACTCCACCAGCCAATGCCCTGTAGATTCCTACTTCATACGGATTCACCACATCTTTCATCCGTACTTCAGCTACTATAGGAGATGTGGATTCATTTACCACATCTAAGCCTAGGTGGGAGTGTGCATCTATAATACCTGGCATAAGGTACTTGCCAGCGGCATCTATAGTCGTTACTCCATTGGGAGCAATTAGATTTTGGCCTACTTTCTTGATGAGACCATCTTGAACGAGAACGTCTGAATTCTCAAGTGTTCCTTTAGTAACCGTAAGAACGGTTGCATTCTTTATTAATACACTGCCTTTTTTCACTTGAGCTGAGGCAAACTGCATACTCAGACCCAAAAGTGCAGCAAGAAAATAATTTACTTTTTTCATGTGTTTATAATTGTTTTTCAAAGGCCATAACCTGTCCCGTGACGAAGGAAACGGGATGGAATCTCGCAAGTCTTATAATCATCCCAGTGTGTGACGCTTGAGTCATGCTCGATTTCATGTCTTTACTTATTTGCAATTAGAATAGGATTGAGTGTGCCTTTGAATGGAAAAGATCCATACTCACCGACCGTCATAGTGGCTTCAAAGCTACCTTTACTGACTTCACCTGATACATCCACGGTGATCTCCATTCCATTAGCTGTGACATCAAATGAAAAAGATAAGGTGCATCCGTCCAAGACTACATTTCTGATTGCTGAAGTAGTCTGGCCAGAGCCAGAAGGATCATCGTATGTGATGGTACCAGTATAGTCTCCCCCTTCTTTTTCAATAGTAAATATTCCTCCTGAAGATCCAGCAGGGCTTTCTGAAGTGTAGTCCCAGTTTCCTTCGACTTTCGCAGATCCTTCGCCTTTACCTTCTTTAGATCCTTTCTTTTTTGTTTTGGTTTCATAGTCGTAGATGAAGCCATCTACGACCATGTGTTTTATTTGAGAATCCTTTGCAAAAATAGAATCCGTACTCAAAATCAAATTTGCCATTTTCCCTTTTTCGATAGATCCAGCCACTTTGCTCAAGCCTAGGATGGATGCAGGGTTGGTGGTCAAAGCGGCTAGAGCTGCTTCTTCAGAAAGCCCATTTTTTATCATTTTCTGAAGAGCTTTCTTAATATCACCTGATTTAACTCCTACCGTAGTGAATGCGAAAGGAATACCAGCTTCTTCCAATTTACCTGCTTGCGCTAGTGCCTTGTCATATGCTTCCTTTACACGGGCATTAAGTGCCTTTACCTCATCTGTAGCATCGCCTTTCTGAGCTTTGATGGCTTTATCCTCTGGGATTTCCAGTTTTACTAATACACTAGCTCCAGATGCTTTTATTACATCAAGCACACCTTCATATTCTTCCAAACCAGTCAGAATTAATTTGAACCCTTTTTCTTTTTGTAAATTGATGGCTCTTCGGATTTCCAATTCGGAGGAAGCAGAAAACAGGATAGGAATTTGGCCTGTGATTACTCCCTGCATAGCAGTATAAGTAGGGGTGAGCTCAGGACGCTTCAGTCCAGCTAGGGTTGTATATTTTTGCGATCTTTCCGAAGTAAGCTTAGTGTTTTCATATATCTCTCGGAATTTCGCCATTACGCCAACTGCGGTTCCTGGATACATTCCTCTCGAACCTCTAAAACTGGCAGACAAAGCAGTATTTTCCTTCAATAAATTATTGGAATTCTCAGATCCTAACAGGATTATGGCAGCCTTTCCAGCAAGCATTCCTCCATCTGGGGTGATCTGGGCTATCGCAAATCCGACTTTTCTGAGGTCATCTACTTTACTGTCCTGAATAGAAAATTGATCAACTGCAGATCTCCAAGGAGTGATACCTGCGATTTCATCCGGTGGATTAGAGGAGATAAAATTTTCTGGCCTTTCAGGATCTTTTGGTTTTGTGATTCCTACATCGCTTGCTCCGGCTACAAAACCAGGATAAATAAATAAAGAATCTCCAGCGATGGTTTTTGCCTCTTTTGGTAGGTTAATATTACTTCCGACACCTTGAATCAAGCCGTCTTTGATGAGGACTGTCGCCTTAATTCCTGGTTGGCCTGGCGCAGTAAAGACAGTTGCATTTGTTATTGCGTAAGTGTCCGTGATTCGTTTCTTTCCTGAAGGATCGCTTTGAGCCTGTACTAAAGGGGAAGAAAGTAATCCTGCAACCAACAAGCACAAAACACTTGCATACAGTAGTTCTTTTTTCATTTGATTGAATTAGTTAAAAATAAAGTGGAGTGGTTAGCACTAGTAAATAGGATGGTATTTCCTAAGTTATTTAGTATCAAGCTTTCCTTGGTTGATGGTTGAATTTAGAAAAGCAAGCTAATAAAAGCGATTTCAGAATCCATTTGGAATTATTTTTCACACCTTATTATTTGACCAATGGCAGGAAAGTAGATTTGAAATGCTATTTCATTTCTATAAGAATCACTCCTAGTAATATGAATTTATTTGACTGGTAAATGGAGTTTGGTTTTAATTATAAGATCCTATATTTGAGGTCAGTGTCACCCACAAATTAGAATGAAAAAAATCCTGATCATCGAGGATGATTTGCTTATTTCCAGCTTAGTACAGTTTCGTCTCAAAAAGGATGGGTACGATACTGTATTGGTAAAAGATGGGAATGCAGGCATCATTGCTATCGATACAGAAACGCTTGATTTGATTATTACAGATGTTATGATGCCTTTTAAAAATGGGATTGAAATCATTCATCATGCCGTAAAGACAAAACCTGAAATCCCTATTATAGTGTTAAGCTCCTTGGGGGAAGAGGAAAAAATCGTGTTGGAAGCGTTCAATTTGGGCGTGGCTGATTTTATCCCCAAACCTTTTAATCCCAATGAACTGGCTATCCGTGTTAAACGCATTCTCAAATCCTGATTCATGAAAGTTAAAAATGCAGTTGCACTTGTGTTCTTGCTTTTTTTGGTAATCAGAACAGTTGAGGTTTTAGGTCAGGAAGAGCAGGAGTTGACAGACTCAGTTTCTTTCGTAGATTTTTTGATAAGCCAAGGCGAAATCCCGGGATTGCAATTCAGGTTAATTGATACTGGAAGCGGAATAATTTCAGACAGCCTACTTAATGTCATCCATGGGACTGGGCTTATTGCTGATTTTGCTACAGCGCTCACTTTGAAGGATAGTCTTTTGCTGTCACAAGCCATATCCTCCGAGGTTCAATTTTTAATATTTGAGGAGCCAAATACCTATGTGGCTACACAAGAATACGTTTCAAACCTTCTTAGAAATGGCGATTTAATTGCAGAAACTACAGATAATTCGAACGGCAAGGACTTAATATCATTGGCAAGTAGGGAGCGGTACGCTCCATTATTAAAGGGTACTTATGCCTATTTTGGAGATTTTAAAATTTTTGCTGTTACTATAATAATTTCCTCCTTCTTCATTTTTGCTTTTTCGATGATCCTCTTTATGCTGATTTTCAAGGCAAGAAGAAATCGAAAGGAGATATTACAAAGAACCTACGACGAGCAGGTGGTGGGACCACTCTCTGAGATTTTATTTGAAAAAACCCTTGAGGAATTGGAATCCTTGAGTGATGAAGACCTCTACCGGAATTTCCCTGCAAAGCAGCTCAAAAAGCCGCTCTATGTGCAGGTGTTGGTAGAACGAATACTGGCCTTGAACAAAACAATGAAGGGTGATTTTAAGCTGAAACTGAAAGCACTCTATCGAAGGTTACAGCTCGACAAGGTCTCCATAAAAAAGCTGCATAGCTCTAAATGGGACAAGGTGGTGATAGGATTAGTTGAGGTCAATGAGATGGACTTGCATGAGTCGCTACAGGAAGTAAGGAAGCTTGTCAATTCCCCGAATTTTTACATTCGTTCTCAGGCCGTGGCTACCTTATTGAATCTTTCGGATAGTGTTGATCTTTCATTTCTACGTGACCAGACTTTCCCGCTTTCTAGATGGCAGCAGATGAATTATTTACGAATCATTAAGTTCCTGAATTCCTCAAGAGAGCTCAATATAAATAGTTTGTTTAGTTCTGAAAATCAGAGCATAAGGTTATTTGGATACAAGCTGGTTCGGATACTTGGACTAGTAGATCTATTGGCGGAATTAGAAGAGAAATTTGAGTTTGTATCAGATGAGGAGAAAATAGAGATTATCAAAACTTTCGAGTACCTAGGGATTCCTACACAAACCGAATTAATAAATACTAGTCTAAAGTCTGAAAATACAGAGTTGGTTTCTACCGCAGCAAAGGCCGCGGGCTCAATTGGCGATGATACTTCAGCAAGGATTATTTGCGAAATATTAGAAAAGACTCCTGATTTTAGACAGCAAATGAACTTGTTGAAAAGCCTTCAAAATCTAAATGGGGAACTATACCGTCACTTTACTACTGAAAATTCAACTTCAGATCTACGGAGAATTAATAAGCACTTACTAGACCCTTTACTACAAGATGTATAATTTCTTGTTCTATCTTATCATGGAAGTTTTGGGAATTATTTTTCTATTCCTCAGTTTTTCTGTGATTGTTATCTACTTACTTATAATGATTCTGAGTGCACTAGAAATGCGCGATCACAGAAGGAAAAATAGATTTGCCGATTATCACGATATTATCACTTCGCCTATTGCCCCAGGTGTTTCTATTTTGGCACCTGCATACAATGAAGGAGAGTCAATTGTACTTAACGTAAAGAGCTTGTTATCACTTCATTATGGTAAGTTCGAAGTGATTGTCATCAATGATGGGTCTAAGGATGATACACTAGTCAAGCTGATCAAAGCCTTTGAATTGGAAATCACTGATTTTGCATATAGTGAAGAAATCCAAACGCAGACTGTACGGGGAATTTACAAATCCAAAAACCGCTCATATAATAGACTTGTAGTTATTGATAAAGAAAATGGCGGAAAAGCAGATGCCCTCAACTCAGGGATCAATGTTTCTTCGAAAGAGCTATTAGCCTGCATCGATGTAGATTGTATTCTTTCTCATGAATCTATCACGAGAATGGTACGCCCATTCATGGAGGAAACCAATCGACAAGTCATCGCTGTAGGCGGTGTGATTGGTATAGCCAATAACTGTGACGTACAAGATGGCACAGTGACCAAATATCGCGTACCAACGACGCTTTTAGGAAGATTTCAAGTTATTGAATATTGCAGAGCTTTTTTGATGGGAAGAATGGCATGGACTAGAGTCAATGGCTTAATGCTTATTTCAGGTGCTTTCGGTTTTTTTAAGCGTGATTTAGTAGTAGAAGTGGGAGGATACTTCCCGAAGACTGTGGGTGAAGATATGGAGCTTGTGGTTCGGATGCGACGTCACATGGAGGAGCGAAATATCCCGCATAAGGTTGGATTTGTACCAGACCCACTTTGCTGGACAGAGGTTCCGGAACAGGAAGAGGTTCTTTCCCGCCAGAGAAATCGCTGGATACGTGGGACAATCGAAACACTGCAGCTTCATCGCGTGATTCGAATGAATCCCAGCTATGGGATATTGGGTATGGTATCTTATCCCTATTGGAATATCTTCGAAAAAATGGCTCCAGTATTAGAGTTACTTGGTCTAATATATACCTTAGTACTTATTATCATTGGTGATTTCTCAGCATTCTATTTTATTGCTCTATTCGTTGTTTTGTACTTGTTGTCAATTCTAGTATCCTCTTTCAGTATCTTGTATGAACAGATTTCTTACAACAATTATAAGGACAGAAAGGACCTAAATAAACTAATCCTTACTATTTTTCTAGAGCCTTTATTTATTCACCCAAAGATTGTTTATTGGGGACTTGGTGGGCATTGGGACTTTATCAAGGGCAAAGGTGGCTGGGGCCATATGATTCGAACTGGCTTTAAAAAATCGGAAGATAAAAAAAACATAGAGCCTAGTACGCTGAATTCTTGATCATGAAACAAGCATTTATTCTTTTGATTTGTTCGATAGTATTCACTACTGCAGCTAAGGCCCAAGATTCATTTGATCCTGATGCTTTACTCGTGGATGCCCGAACACTGATTTTGGATGGTAAATATTTGGAGGGTAGAAAGATTGCATTTAGAGCGCTTTCTAAATACCCCGATTATGCTGATATTCTGATTTTGGTAGGCAGAAGCTATGCCTGGGAAGGCAAAAATGATTCAGCTTCTATCTATTTGGAGCGTGCCATTTTGGCAAGTCCTGCTTATGCAGACGGATATTCTGCCTACTTGGATAATCTGTCTTGGGCAGAGCTCTATGATCAAGCAGACGTAGTTTTAGCAAAAGCTAAAGAAAACTTAGGTACGCCTCTTCCGAATGGTCTTCGCTACAAGGAATCCCGATTGCTTTATTACAAGGAAGAGTATGACGAAGCTTTTGAAATCGCTGAGGATCTATTTAGAAAGGATTACAAAGCGGATAATTTGCTCAGCTATATACAAACCTTGCAGCGGCTGAGACGAAACAATGCAGTGGGGGGTACCTATGATTACGATACTTTTGAAGGAGATATTTCACCATGGAGCACCTTTTCTTTCTATGGTAGGACACGTACGAATCTGACAGGAACTCTAATAGGCAGAGTGACTCAATCCTCTCGTTTTGATGCTAATGGGACGCTGTTCGAACTTGATGCATATCCTTCATTGGGAGAAAAAGCTTATGCTTATTTAAACGTAGGGGGATCTTCAGCAAGTTTCTTTCCTGACTTTCGATTTGGGGTTTCTGTCTATTATAACTTACCCAAAGCTTGGGAAATAGAAGGTGGATATAGGTACTTGAAATTTTCTGATGCTACTCATATTTACACAGCTTCATTGGGGAAATACGTGGGCAATTGGTGGATTAATCTTCGTGGAAATTTAATTCCTGGGACTGGAACTAGCCTGGGAACCTCAGCAAATATGCAAGCCAGATATTACTTCAAGACAGGAGAGGATTTCTTCTCCCTGCAGCTGAGCTCGGGTGTGTCTCCTGATGAGGAAACCCGTGACCCCACCCAACTTCTCAATTCCTATCGTGCCAGAGTGGGCTATCAGCAGTTGATTACACCCAGTATTATGGTTTATGCCTTTACGGGCTATAGTCAAGATGAGCTCGGGCCAGATAGGTTTAGAAACAATTTGAACTTTTCTTTGGGCATTGAATATAGATTTTGATGAAAAGTATAGTTACCGAAGAATTTAAACTTTTTTTAAGACGGGTTTTACCCTTCGTGTTTGTCGTGCTCTTTATTCCATTGTTCAGTTATTTGCTTTGGTTGATATCTCCTTCAAAAGCGATGGAAATATTAGTGATAGACAAGACTGTGCCTGTGAATGACTATCAAGAGCACCAAGCTGCTTTTTGGGCTTTTGAACATCTAAAGTTTATTAAAAAGACTGGAGAATTTTTTCAAAAAGATAAAGACTATCTGGGGTTTTTTCCAGATAATTCTCCTTCATTCGGTACATCCAAAGACCTAATGAAACTCTCTGAAAACGAGATACTTGAAACTGCTTCGAATCTTGATATTCTTTATTTTACAGACACCTACGGTGTATTCGAAAATGATTTTGAGCAGCATGATGCTGATGAAATATCCAAAAAAATATACGGAGGGTTAAATCGCGGCGATATCAATTTATTACGCGAGGTAGCTGCGCAGAATAAAACCGTTATTGCAGAATTCAACACGATGGCTTCCCCGACCTCTGTAGGCATTAGAACAGAGTTTGAGAACCTGATGGGACTCAAATGGACAGGGTGGATTGCCAGATATTTTGATGAAATGGATACCACCATCAATCAGGATATTCCAAAGTGGTTTATAAGTCAATATGTAGAGCAGCATGCTAATACTTGGGTTCCATCTGGGCCAGGGATAGTATTTGTACATGAAACTGGGGGCGTAGAAGTCTTTTCCAATGGCTTGGATTACTTTGGAGAAACTCCAAAAATCCGTACCCAACGAATCAATCAACATGGATTTAAACTTCCGGAAATAGTGCCTTACCCCGAATGGTTTGACATTGTACTTATTGAGCGGGATTATCAGGTGATTTCTTATTATGACATAGATCCATCTAATACAGGAAAAGAAAAGTTAAGGGATATGGGCTTGCCGAGATTTTTTCCGGCGGCAGTCTTCAAAGATGTAGGACAAGGACAATATTATTATTTTGCAGGAGATTTTTCTGACATGCCAAATTCTATGGGCTCTCCACGCTTCAAAGGATTGCCGAGTCTCTGGAGAGGATTTCATCTGGTGACTGATTTTACCGATCGAGAAAGCTTTTATTGGAATTATTTTTATCCCTTGCTTTCTCAAGTTCTAGCGAAAACGTACAAGGAAAAAAACGCTCGCTGATAGTCAATCTAATGGCAGCAACTTACGCGTTTGCACAGTGTAGCTATTTTTGTTTTTGAAATCCTCAAACTCCCCCGTTAGCTTATTCTTCAGGTTCTGATCTTCAATAGGATCAATATTCAATCCATCAGAAATCGCAAATAGCTGATCATCTGACAGGAAAAATTCCCCATCTATGTATTCCATTAATTGATTCTTATTTCGCATCAGTGGCATAGCAATTTGGGATTGGAATACCCGGGAAGTGTCCAAAACCTGCCCCATCCAAATGTTCTGCTCAGGTAGTTGGATACCTAACTGCGCATGCAAAAATGCCAAAAAAGAAGGAGTGACTTCGAAATGGCTAATTATACCCTTGAAGTAGGCAGGTCTAGTGATCAGTGGTGAGTATATAATCAGTGGAACATGAAACCGATCCAATCTGGAAGCCATAGGGATATCTGGCAATCGATGATCTCCGGTGAAGACGAAGATAGTATTAGCGAACTCGGGCTTCTTACTGTAAGAAGTGATGAAATCCCTAACCGCGTCATCAGCATAAAGTATCGTCATATAGATATCCTGGTAATTCCTATATTCGGTCTTTTTGGCTTCTGCCAGTTTCAGGTAGTTTTCTAAATGGTCTTCAAATTTTTTTGAATAGAATTCTCGCTCAGGAACCAAATAGGGGTCATGGGATGTGATTGTTTGAAAAATTCCTAATTGAGGCTTGCTGTTGTTTTTTGGAAAAAATGAGAGTCCGTTACTGAAGATTTCTTTGTCACCATATCCCCAGGTGAAGCCATTGGCAGGAGGCATTTTTTTGTATTTGGGATCAAAGTCGTCAATATCTATGACTTGGGATACGCCTGCATTCTCCAAAAACTCCTTCTGATGGTCAAAACTTACATCACTGCCTATGAAAAAGCTTGACTCATAGCCAGTACGATTCAAAACACTTATCAGGCTCTGGTGATGAGGAAAATCCTCATATAATTCTTGAAACCCTTTTTCACCGAAAGGAAGCCCGGCAAAAAGTCCGGGTAGAATGCCGAAAGTTCTTCCGGTAGAGGAAATAGCATTAGTCCAAACCAAACTATGAGACTCCAGAGAATCGAGAAAAGGAGTGAAGCTTCCCAGATAAGCATCTTTTCCTGAATATGCCTTACCTATACTCTCAATAATTACAAAAACTATATCCGGTGGAGATGAAAGGCTATCGAAATATGGACTCAGGACGTCAGGGTAATCAGCCGTATGAAGAAATGGATAGCTGGGATCTGTGTATTCCTTTTTGACAAACAAGGCATTATTTATAGACCTCAGATAGAAATCAAAGTAATACTCATTTTGATACATGAAGTAGTCAAATGCCTGCTCGGAGAGGTACTTTGATTTGTTCCGCTCAATATTAATTTTTTCTTCGTTCAATTTATCCGTATCTGTGAATGGTATAAAATAGAAAAAGATCAAAAACCAATAGGTAGTGATCGTCAACAGAACTGAGACCTTTGTACTCAAATTCAGTAGCTTATAGGCAAGATGGAAAATGTAAAAAAGAAACAAGCAAACAAGTAGTATTGCCCCAACTGATATAAAGTTCAGCAGCCCTGAGGATCTCAGGGTAAGAATAATATCATCCAAATTGTAGGCAAAAAGATCATTTCCTAGAGGCAGAAGCGTTTTAAGGAAATAGAAAATCAAGGCAGTTTGAGTCAAGAGTGCAATCACTAACCAGGATTGGGTAAACCACTTGGCTAACTTGGCAGAAAACAGACTAAGAATCACATGAAGAATGAAGAGCAAGCCAAGAAAATAGAGGATCCAGTTGAGATCCTCGTATAAGCTATAGCCTATTACCTCTCGAAAACTAACGCGAACTGCGTGAGAATTAAAAACCAAGACCAATTCAATTGCTCTAGTCAAAAACATTAAAATTGAGAAGATCAGCGTCATACTCCAAAAGTTATTTAGAGTAGTTTGAATTTTTGCTGGTAGATTAGATCGGATTTCAGCCTTTTGGGCCATATTTGCGTGTTGACTTTTTGGGTGAAGACCGAAAAGATAGGTCAAAATCAGGTATCTTCAAGGAGAGAATTAAATATTATATGAGCAAATCGGATTTGTTGTTGGAGTTGTATTCCAATCTGAGCACAACTGGAGCTGTAGCTTTCAGTTCAAAAACATTGGTAAAGAAAATGCTTACACATGTGGATTTCAAAGATGCCAAATTAATTATTGAATTAGGTGGTGGTGATGGCAGTATCACTAAAGGGATAGTAAATAAATTACAGCCAGATACTGAGCTTTTGGTTTTTGAAATTAGCAAATCTTTCTGCAAATCTATGGAAAAGTCATTTCCTCAAAAAAATGTGAGAATTATAAACGATTCAGCTGAAAATATTGGGGCGTATTTAGAAGAAAGAAAGGCGGACTACGTGCTTTCCAGCCTGCCTTTTAGTTTTTTTGCTCCAGAAGTGAGAGATCAGATTCTTTTTCAGAGCAAAACTGCTCTTACTCCAAGTGGGTTTTTTATTCAAGGTTGTTATTCTTATTTGCTGAAGAATCTGTTCAAAAAACACTTCGTAAGGGTCAACACCAGTTTTACGCTTAAAAATATCCCTCCGGCATTTGTGATGGTATGTAGATAAATCTTTGCTATGGAAGTGCTACGAACAGCCATATTAGACAGGTTAAATCGGGAAAAAGGCGAGTTTTTTACCACATGCGAAATTGTTCAGCTGATGTTTCCTCAGGATTGGGATCTATTTCTCGAAGAAGTAAATACGGTTGCAATTGAACTCTATCATGAAGGTCTTATAAATTTAAGTTCCTCAGAGCTGCCTATTGATTATGATACGATTCGGTCTATTCCCTTGATAATATCATCTCCAATCAAACTTTAGTAGATTTATTTCAGTTGAGAATGAAACAAGAAATCGAGCATGACTAGAAAGTCACACACTGGGATGATTATAATGGATGCGAGATTCCATCCCGTTTCCTTCGTCACGGGACAGGTTATGGCCGTAAAGAAAAAATTATAAACATATGAAAACTGAGCTATGGCTAACGAAATAAAACTACCCACCACTGAAGTGCAGATTCCAGAAGGGTTAAATTTGATCACACTTGGAGCAGGTTGCTTTTGGTGTATTGAGGCCATTTTTCAGCGCCTTCAAGGCGTGGAAAAGGTCATTTCAGGTTATTCCGGAGGATTTATTGCAAACCCTGCCTATGGAGCTATTTGTTCTGGAACGACAGGTCATGCAGAGGTGATTCAGGTTTACTATGACCCTTCAATACTGAAGTTGTCGGAACTTCTGGAGGTTTTTTGGGCTACTCATGACCCCACTACCTTAAACAGACAGGGTGCTGATGTAGGACCACAATACCGATCTTCAATTTTCTTTCACAGTCCTGAGCAGAAGAAGTTGGCCACTACTATTATGATTCAATTAAATGATTCTAAGGTGTTTGACGATCCAATAGTGACGGAAATTACTGCTTTTACTAATTTTTACCCGGCAGAAAACTATCATCAAGATTACTATAATCAGAATGATACGCAACCCTATTGCCAGTTTGTGATCAAGCCAAAAGTGGACAAGCTGAAGAAATTCTTTGCGGAGCGTTTAAAATAGTATTTGCTATTTTTGCCTTGCAAAACCCATTTGCACTTATGAAGTCGAGCTTGTCGAAGGCGACACACAGAGAGTTGATTATTCTCTATGCGAGATTCTCCCGATCCGCCGCGGCGGACGGGACAGGCTATCCCGTTTCCTTCGTCACGGGACAGGGTATGACCTTTAAAAAACAATTATAATCAGATGAAATACCCATGATCCCGTACCTACGGGGACACACAGGGGGATGATTATATCCCAGCATACACCGCAACAGCAGATATGCTTGTTCTTAGGGCGCGTAAGGCTGTCGCAGCAGCGAGCCAGGCGGCTGGTCTGCGGGGTGGAGCTTTGCTGGCGTCTTGACTTTTTGGTTCTTTTGCGTCAAGGCAAAAGAACCAAAGAAATTGAACATGACTCAAGCGATACTTAAGAGAACGATTATTAAATCCTTCAGGTGTTTTTTCGAATTCCGCAGGCGTTTAACTAAGAAATCTAAATTATAAACACATGAAAAGAACCCGAGCACACGAATCCAGAGCCGCTATCGAGCGATTGTACATCACGATGCGGCACCTTTTTACCCGAGGTAGCTACAAACCAATGGGAGTTTCAGGTGAAAGTCTAGTAGATGCCTTGCGTGTATTGAGTCCGGAGATCTACGGATTGGTGACTGACAATGAAAAGATCGAGTTGGATGGGTTACTTTATGTGATGGAGCGACTTCCACGAGGAATAGAAGAGTGTCGCTTCGTGCGTCTGATCAGCCGTGAAGGCTATGAGACTTCCAAGCTAAATGCTATCATTCCTTCCAAGCGTAAGCGTAATTGCTATAGACTGGATGAAAATATCATGTATGTAGAGATGACCCGTGGTCGCTCCGATATCTATGATATTTTGACACACTTGACATTTTTGTATATCGAGTCCAACAAGATCTATAACAACAGCACTGATCCAAAAGGTAAAATATCTACCAATTGGCTTATGCTGGAAGAATTTGTACAAAAAGAATCAGCCGGTGAGGAGTTTGAAAGGGAGGCTGCAAGTGCTTACTTGAGTCATCTTATCGGCAGGACCTACGAAGAGACTGTTCAGGCAGTGGATAAGTTTGAAAAAAGCAGTAATTCCAACAGCCTTTTTTCTATCGTGTATCATATGGGCAGACTAGCACAGGATGAAGCCTCCAAGCATTTGGATCGAGAGATATCGTTTTCCACGACGCTGAGAGAGCGCATCGGCCATCACGTCTATGGTGAAATGTGGGCTCGCAGAATTAAAGTTGCGCTTGATGAGCATGATTTACTGAAGCGTCCCATTCACATCATTTCTGCCAATCTTCATTCTGTTGTCAACACAATTTACGGTGCACAGCTCCTTAATCTGAAAACCTACGAGGAACTTGAAGAGGTGGTGATGGACATCTCGGTAAAAGCAAAAAATAATAAGGGAGCAGCTATTGACAAGTATGCTGTCAAACACGGTTTTATCAATCTCCCTGATAAGTCCGGAACCAACATAGGTGCTCAGATTATAGATACGGCACTTTTGGAGAAGGATGAGTTGATACCCGGAGTTAAACTGCCAAAGGAAACAGAAAAAAGACCAGTATTCGTGGTCATGGATTATGCCTTTGGAGAACAAGCTTACGAATGCTTTGATGAGCTTTTGAAACCCTATGAAAAGGAAGGCAACTCTATTCCATTGGACGTGGTATCTACTTCGATCATGGGCAAAGCAGGTATTCTCTACGGAGGCAAAGGAGATCTGATGATCCCAAATGCTCATGTATTTGAGGGAACTGCTGACAATTATCCCTTCAAAAATGAATTGAAAAAAGCTGACTTCGAAGGGTTTGGGTTAGGCGTTTATTCTGGAACCATGATTTCTGTTCTGGGAACGTCCCTCCAGAATAAGGACATACTTACTTATTTTATGGATTCATCATGGAATGCGGTAGGATTGGAAATGGAAGGAGCCCATTATCAGAAAGCAATTCAATCTGCCTCAAAAATCCGTAGATCCATCCGATCAAATGTGAAAGTGCTTTACGCTTACTACGCCTCAGATAATCCTCTGGAAACGGGCAGTACCTTAGCTTCCGGAGCTTTGGGAATGGAAGGAGTACGACCTACTTACTTGATTACATACAAGATTTTAGAGAAATTATTCGGATAAAAATCAGGCTGGATGGTAGCACTCAACTTGATTTTATCGTCTTTTCAAAAAGCTCTGCTATGAAATATTATTTTACGATTTCGCTCTTGTTTTTCCTTTTTCTCCAAAGTTGTCAAGAGAAAAATTCATTAAACTTTTTGGAATTCTACTGGGATCAAACGGGCTGTACTGATCCTTGGAATACAAATTCTAACGACTCTGATGAAGAAACCCAACAAGCTGTTGAGGATTATCTGAAGGGGGAAGACATAAGAGGAGCCAAAGTAATTTCGATTACTAGTGATGGTGTTCAACAAAGTTGCGAGGCTTGTTTTTGCACAAATGGAACCCGGATTAATTTGACTGTTCCTATAAATCAAAAAAGCAAGATGATAGCGTTGGGATTTCAGGAACCCAACTAGAAAGTTTGTTAAATGGATTTTTTCTGAAGGAGCCTTTCGGATAATACTCTGGTAACTTTCTGAATATTCTGAAGTGTCTACAAGTTGGGCACTTTTCCTTTATGCTGGGCAAATAGCCATGACCATAAATTGGGCTCATTGCTTACCAGATGCCAAATGTTATGGCCTTCGTTGTCATATTTCGTATATAGTGGATTTCCGCCAGCAGCTTCGATTGCGAGTATCATTTCGCTAGATCCGCTCACCGGGACATTTCTGTCTTTTTCCCCATGAAAAGCCCATACTGCAACCTGAGTAATCTCGGAGGCCAAGGAAGTATTACCTTCACCACAAACAGGAATAGCAGCAGCGAATAAATCGGGTCGTGCCGTGATAAAATGCCAAGTGCCATAACCACCACGGGAAATTCCAGTAATGTATCTTCGATCCACATCAATGTTTTCGTGTCCGTCGAGGGCTTCTATTGCTTCGAACACTAACTCATCAATAACAGGAGTAGTTGGAACACCGCCCCAGCCTTTTCCTTCAGGACAAAAGGGCACAAAAATATACGCTGGGTACTTTAATCGATTTACATTTTCTGAAAGAACCTGTGCTGCACTGGCATGATATCCTGCATAGGGAAGTGATACCACCAGAGGATATTCTTTTGTAGAATCAAATTGAACTGGCCTGAGTAAGAGGTACTGCAGGCTGTCTCCTTGACTTCCTACAAATGTATTTTCTTCAAAAAGCTCTGTAAGTTGATCTGCCCTTTCTTGATTCTTTCCTTGCCAATAGACTTGGGAATAACTGGCGGTAGCGAAGGGAATGCTGATAGTGAGAAAAGCGAGGATAAATAGAATACCTAAGATTCCATAAGCATAGCCAGCACTTTTTGATTTAGCATTAGAATAGGAATTAAGTTCATCCTGAAAATTAAGTGCCAAAAAGATCGGGATTATAGCTGTACCTAGTGACATCCATTTAGCTGACTTATCTAAGGTGGAAAGAACCTGAAAATCTCGTGTAGAAACGCTCCAATATGCTGTTACCATTAAAATTCCACTTGAAACCAGTAGAAGAATCCCGGTAATTTTAAGCCATTTTCGTTTTGAAGATTCTGAAAAAGTGAGGACTCCTCCAAGGAGAAGGCCTGAAAATAAGGAGAAGATCAAAGCCTGAAAATAATATTCATCAAACTTCCGCTCTACTATCATCATATAAAGTATCACTACTTGAAACAAAGTGGCAATAGCAGAAAATAAGAGAGTAAGTAAAGCAGGTCTGTAACTTTTGGAATAGAAATACTTACCTAAAACAGCTATGGAAGTGAAATTGATAGCATTTATAAGTATAAACCAAGCAATAAAAAAGTCTTGAAAAAACATTAGATTCCCAAGAAACATATAGATAACACCTTGGATTAGTCCTGTAATAAAGGCTAGAATCATAAGAAATACCGCAAAACTATAATCGCTGCTATTCATTGCTTGTGGATTTAATTGGAATCCAGAGTTCCTCCTCGGAGTTAGCATCATTGTTTTTGTACTTTTCACCCATCAACGCAAAATGAGGTCGGTGATCCAACTCATAAATGGAATTTGGAATCCAGCTTCCAAAAATATACTGATACATCTTAGGAGCCTCGCTTGCTATTCCTCTAAATGGAAATACAGCGTAAAGTCCAGATGGGATAGTGAGATTTTCCATCCCTACTGGAATGTCTTCATGTTTTTCAACTTTCACAGCCGCCCATTTATCAAATTCACGAGCAGGTTGATAGGAAGTAAAATATGAAAGGGAATCATACAATTCCACGGAATACAACTCACTCCCAATGCTATATTGAATTTCTTTTTTCCTAGGCATAAATGCTTTCCATAACTGTCCAGCTTGATTGTTCAGAAAGCTCATTCTTTTCTTTATACCCACTAGCTTTGTCTCTGGAAGGGTTTTAATGGTTGGATTCATTAGGATATCATATAGAAATTATCATCATCATCTTTTGAATTCAATAAAAATAATAATGCTCAAAAGAGCCGAAAATATAACAGCTAACCTGGGAGCGAATTAAATCTATTCTACAAGATAAATGTCGCTGATGAACTTTCCCAATCTTCCTCCAGTTTGCAAATAAGGTATTTAGACTCTTTTCATCCATTTGCTTATTGGCATTACTGACAAGTCTTTGTACCTTGGGAACCCTGTCTTTTTGTGATTCTTCACAATTAGGGCTTATATTTGACAAGGCAATAAAAAGATATCGCCTGTTTTTTACTTTACTTCACTCAACTCATTTTGGAATTTTCATCATTCAACTTTGAAACCTCGCTTCAGGAAGGACTGGACGCAATGGGTTTTGAAAAACCAACTCCAATCCAAGAAAAGGCCATTCCGGTCATCATGGAAAATAGGGATCTTATCGCTTGTGCCCAGACGGGAACAGGTAAGACAGCCGCATTTATACTTCCGATTTTAAATAAGATAAGTAAGAACGGTACTAGCACTTTGAATACACTTATTCTAGCGCCGACTCGGGAACTTGCTATCCAGATCGATCAACAAATCCAAGGATTTGCATATTTCCTTGGGATAAGCTCTATTCCTATTTATGGAGGAGGAGATGGCATAGTATGGGAGCAACAAAAGAAAGCGCTGGAAACCGGGGCTGAAATTATCGTAGCCACACCTGGACGTCTTATCGCACTTCTTGCAGGCGGCAAAATCGATTTGACTTCGCTTGAGCATTTGATTCTTGATGAAGCAGATAGAATGATGGATATGGGATTCTCAGATGATATTCTGAAAATCGTCAATTACCTTCCAAAAAACAGGCAAACCGTTCTTTTCTCCGCTACCATGCCTACCAAAATCAGGCAGTTTAGCATGAAGTTTCTAAACAACCCCGCCGAAATATCCATTGCTATGGGAAAGACGGCCGAAGGAGTAACCCAAGCCATGTATTCTGTGTACGATACGCAGAAGGAAGAATTAGTCAAAAATATACTTTCTCAGAAAGCTTACGAAGCTGTGATAATTTTTGCTTCGACTAAGGACAAAGTGAAATCACTCTTTAAAGTGCTGAGAAAGCAATTCGATATAGAGGCTTTTCACTCAGACCTGGAGCAGGTGGAGCGTGAGAAGATCATGTCTGCCTTCAAGAATAAATCAGTGAAAATACTGATAGGCACAGATATTATTTCCCGTGGCATCGATGTAGTAGGGATCGAATTGGTGATCAATTATGACACGCCATCTGATCCGGAAGATTATGTCCATAGAGTAGGACGTACTGCCCGTGCAGATGCAAAAGGTGCTGCTATTACCTTCGTGAACCCTAAGGATCAGTATAAGTTTGATAATATAGAAAAACTGATTGGGATGAAGATTATCCAAAATCCGCTACCTGAAGGGTTTGAAGCCGGTCCTAGCTATACAGGGACTGCAGAGAAAAGCAAATCTGACTATGGTTCAAAGAAGAAATCTGGCTTCAATAAAAACAAAAAACCTAGTGCCTCGGGAAATAGAAAGTCTTTTCCAAGACGAGAAACCTCCGGAATAGAAAATCATAAAGAAACTCAAGCCAAACCTTCTGAAGCAGAAAAAGCACCTTTATCAAAGATTGCTTCTCATCCAAAGGAAGTGAAGCCAGGTAAATTTGGAATGAGAAAAAATGTCATCGATCCTAATTAATTGACAGAATTTTCCATTGCGATTACGAAGTACTTCAATTAAATTGAGGTACTTTTTATTTTTAAATCTTAAAGCAATGCAATACATAAGACGCAGATCTCGGGGCTCATCCGTTTCATTTTTACAGGAGCTTATAGGGGGAATTGGTTATGAAATCCCTCATCAAGTTATTTTGGAATTGAAATTGAGGTCGCTGTCAAAGACTTCCAGATGAAATCGAGCATGACTTTAGCGTCACATACTGGGATGATTATCCCTAATGCGAGATTCTCCCGATCCGCCGCGGCGGACGGGACAGGCTATCCCGTTTCCTTCGTCACGGGACAGGTTATGACCATTGAAAAACAAATTATAATCAGATGAAAAATCAGTTGGAAGTAGATGGTGAGGTAGGGATCAAAATGTGGACTTTACTATTTGACAAAACAAAACCAGCGGATGTATTTGGCCGCTATATCCTAAATAATGGCTGTTTGGCTCACTTGCAGCGTAAAAACTGGGCAAAATACGCTGAGTGCTATAATGCTTCGGGATATGCTCAGAATAAGTATGATGTAAAGATGGCTAAGGCCTATGTGAAATTTTCAACCCAAAGATAAGTTATGGTACTTGAGGAATTGATTAGACTTTTTGAGCGGGATATTGAGCGACTGAAACTGGAAATACACTCCTATTCCAACGAGGAAAATTTATGGAAAGTAGAGCACAATATCACAAATTCAGCTGGCAACCTTTGCCTGCATTTGGTGGGGAATATGTCTCACTTTGTAGGTAAAGAAATGGGGGGGTTCGACTACGTCCGAGATAGAGAATTTGAGTTTTCCTGCAAGTACGTTCCCATATCTGAATTGGCAGGTATGGTGGAGAAATTGCAAGGTCTAGTGACTGCCAGTCTGGAAGGGTTGGATGAAGAAATGCTTGAGAAAGACTATCCTTTGGAAGTGTTTGGATCAAAAATGTCTCACAGTTATTTTTTAATCCATCTTTATGGTCATTTTAATTACCATTTAGGCCAAATAAATTACCACCGAAGGCTTCTTGATAAATAAAGACATACGATGTACAAGACAAAAAAGTATCCATGAATTTGGACTCAAGCCTATTTTCAATTCACGGATCACATTAATTATTTAAACTTATCAAGCTTGACAAATCCCCCTATTTAAGACAGAATAACCTTCAATAAATTTTCCTTTCTGTACCTTTTTTGCAGAATTCAGATTTAGTGGTAACTTATTGATTACCAAACAAAATTACTTTTAAATTCTTACCAACAGCGTTCTCTTCAAGCTGATATTCTTCACTGGTGAATGACATCCGCTCAGAGGGGTTGCCTCTAAATCGAACCAATTATGAAATCGAGCATGACGCAGACGTCACACAGAGGGATGATTATCCCTAATGCGAGATTCTCCCGATCCGCCGCGGCGGACGGGACAGGCTATCCCGTTTCCTTCGTCACGGGATAGGTTATGACCATTGAAAAACAAATTATAAACACATGAAAAGAAGACACTTTGTTAGGATCTCCGTACTCAGCGTGACAGCGATAAGTGCTTTCGGATTTATCCGATATGACGGAGAAAAGTATGTAGCTGACTGTGCTACTACATCAGATATTTTAGGTCCTTTTTACAGGCCTGCAAGTCCGGTTAGAACTAACTTCCGCCGACCTGGTGAAAAAGGTAAAAATGTAGATCTCAGCGGAAAAATCCTTCATCAAGACTGTACCACCCCTTACCAAAACGCAAAAGTCGAACTCTGGCATTGCGACGCAGAAGGAGTCTATGATAATTCCACGGATGAATTCAAATATCGTGGCACTGTCATAACAGATGCTGAAGGGAATTATGCTTTCCAAACCATACTTCCCGTTCCTTATGATGCAGGAGGAGGATTGATCCGGCCTGCCCATTACCACATGATGGTAACAGCAGAAGGATATCAGCCTTTAGTCACCCAACTGTATTTCACAGGAGACAAAAATATAGAAAAAGACCCATGGGCATCTAAGGCCAAGGGGAGGATTTTGGATGTACAGGACAATCCAAATGGGACGATCAAGGTTATTTTTGACGTAGGAATGGCTCAAACTTTGGCAATTGAAACGGCCTCCATTGATAAGCTTATCGGAACCTATATCGATGAAAATGACCCTCAAAAAACACTTATACTATTCAAAAACAAAAACGCTCTTTGGGTGAAAAATGAGGTGTTTGGGGAAGGATACGAATACGCTGGCAATAACCTATTTGTATATCCCAGCAACCCGGAAGGAAGTTTTGACAAACTGGAATTTGAAATCATTCCTTCAGGTTCAATCAGATTGACCCATTCCTTTCAATATGTGGATCTTGGCAAGGCAACCCACGTTTACATTAAAAAAATCTAATCGCCTGAAATCGAGCATGACTCAAGCGTCACACAGTGGGATGATTATCCGTAATGCGAGATATCACCTGCCTGCTGGAAGGCTGGTGTGGCCTTTAAAAAACAAACTATAAACACATGAAAGCCAGAATCCTTCTACTTTTATTTTTCATCTTTTTCTCCCGGCACCTTGCCTTTGCTCAGGAAAAAACCAGATTCTCAGGCTTTCTTTGCTAAGTATTGGTTTGGGAGAATGCCTATTAGAGGAATGGGACGACAATGACAACAGAACCAAATCCACCTTCCGGGAACTGGGAGGGAAGGTTTTTCATTCTTCCGAACTGAATGCGACAATGGATTCAGAAATGAAATTTATCATGCCGACCACCAATCCCCAATTGATCACAGATGATTTTTCTGTTATCAATGAGACAGCATTTCAGATCCACTACCTATCCAAAATGACCAAAGGCAATAGCCTTCGAGCGGAATCCTTAAAATCTGATGCAGCTCGCTTATTGGGCCTGATTCATTCAAAATATAAACTGAACTGACCATGGAAAAACCACAGATAAACCAAGATCAGACTTTTGAAGAACACAATCCAAATGGGCCAATTGTCTCTAAAAAGAGAAATTGGACATCCTATTTCAAAGAATTCCTGATGCTGTTTTTGGCAGTTGTCCTTGGATTTTTTGTAGAAAATCAGCGGGAGGCCTACGTTGAAAACAAAAACGCTGAAGTCCTTGCGAAATCCATGTTGGAAGATTTGGAACAGGATAGAAAAGGGAGAATGGGAACTGGTACCGATTGCAGCCTCATTGATCAATTTTGAGGTGACAGGTGAGTTGCGATTCAATAAGCCCATTACCAAAGAGACGTACATCAAAATCCGGGACCAAGATACCTTGGACTTATTTATCAATAAGGTGGTGACGGTCCGGACTATGACAGGGCGTTCGCTTCAGGAGTATAAGGCGCAACTGCTACTAGGCGAAGACCTGATCAAAGAGATAGGAGGTAAATACAGATTGAATTAAGCATCACAAGCTATTTGGAAAAGGGTAGATAGAAAATTTAATAATATGTATAAAAGCAACATTACTTGTAATGAAAAAGACTTATAGAAATTTAATTTCCCAATTGATCCTGTTAGGTTTGAGTAGGTCAGGTGCCATCTTTGCGCAGGATGTTTCCATCCAAATCGGAGTCCATGAAAGCATCCAATCAGAAATCCTCCAGGAAAACAGGCCCTTTTTGATTCATCTACCGGATAGCTATCTAACTTCCGCTTCATCCTATCCGGTTTTGTACCTGCTCGATGGTTCGGAATATGGACTATTTAACGCCATCGCTGATCTCAGAAGGTTGCAAGGAAGAGAGTTGGCCCCGGAAATGATCATCGTGGCTATTGAGAATACAGACCGCAATAGGGATATGATGCCGGTCCAAGCCGAAGGCTATCCCGGACCTCCCAGGGCAGAAGATTTTCTATCCTTTATCGAAAAGGAACTGATTCCTTCCATCGAAGAAACCTACCGTACCGACGGGCAAAGAATCCTGAAAGGTCAATCTCTAAGCGGCCTTTTTACACTGTATGCCTTGCTTACCAAACCAACCGTATTTGATGCATACATCGGACACAGCGCAGGTTGGTTTAAAGAAAGCAACAATTATTTTCTGGACTTGAGCGAAAAAGCTTTTCAAAAACTTGCAGATTTTGATGGCAGAAAAATCTTTATGGCCAATTCCCTGAACGACCCCTATGACTCCGATCGGGTTATCCATAAGCAATTAGCGGACTTTTCAGAATTAATCAAAACCCGATTAGGTGAAAGGATTTCCTACAAGTATGTCACTTATGCCGATTACGGTCATGTGCCATTTCCGGGATTTTACGATGGAATCAAATTCATTTATGAATCTGAGGAAACAAGACTTGCGATCGATACTGATGAGACCGCTGTTAAGAAATTGGTAAATAGCTTTTTAATTGCCATTGGAAACGGGGATGTAGATGCCACTGAACCTATATTTTTACCAAAGGCGACAATTGGAGGGGCAAGCTTTAGAGAAGGAAAACGGAATTTGGAAATTTCTGAGTGCCGCATACACCGCACAGCCAATAATCATTAAATGAGAATTTCAATGAAACGAATCCTAACCACCCTAAATGAAAAATGGCCGGAATACTTCCTAGAAATCCTTGTGCTGATCATCGGTATCTATGGGGCCTTTGAATTGGCGAATTATGGAGAAAATAGAGCCCGAAAAAGGACGGAGCTCGAAATACTGAAAGGGTGCAGAACAGAACTGATCGCCGATCTGAAGGATATTAATATTAATATGGAGGATTTGAGAAAAAGCCAGGTAGCATTTGACCTGATCCTCGAAGTATTTGAAAATGACGGACCTTACCATGATTCCTTGAGTTGGCATTTCAATCACACCTTGCTCCCCATGCATTTTGTGCACTCGACTAGTTCTTTCGAAACAGCTAAATCCAAAGGATTGGACATCATTTCCAATGCGCACCTACGGACCAAGTTGATTTCACTTTATGATTCTCAGTATGATTTATTCCTTCAGGCAGAGGCAGAGGAGTTGGCCGAAGTACAGTATGGGATGAGGCATATTCTGTCGGGTCGGTTTGAATCAGGATTTAATTATGATGGATCCTTTGCAGGAAAGATGGTTCCCTTAGATTTTGAATCACTCAAAAAAGACCAAGAATACCTTTACTTCATCAAAACCCAGCAAAATAGAACCCGATCCTATCAAAGTTACTTTTATGAAACTCTAAAAAACTCGGTAGAATCCATGATTCGTGATTTGGATATAGAAATTAACAGACTGGATCGATGAACAGTATGCCAACCAACTTAAATAATATGATCTCACTTTTCCAAAAAATCCGTCAAAACTACTTTAACAAAACAAGATAGACAGTGCCTTAAAATACGCCATTGGCGAAATCCTACTAGTGGTGATTGGAAAGATAAGTCCCTTTAGCCACTTGATATGGGTAGAACAAACAAATAACCAAGACACCGCCGTGCCTTTTGGTACGGGATATGTTGGAACCCCTACGGAAGACACAAATCAAATCGCGTACCTATGGCACGCTCGTCAAATTATTTACATTTTTATCTACCCATGTTTTGTCCCTAGGGGACAATTACCACAATAACAATAATTGCCTTCAAACCAATGATGGATCTCTTCCGAAAAATCCGTCAAAAACTCCTCGCTCACCTGCCTGACGACAAGGCAGGAAATAGAATTACCCAATACTTAGCTTATGCCATAGGTGAAATAATTCTTGTAGTCATCGGGGTCATGCTCGCTCTGCAGGTCAATACCTGGAAAGAAGAGTGCGCAAATCGGGCCCAGGAAAGCAGTTTTTATATGGCTCTTCCGCTCTGGTGATCGCAGAGGGAGGCAAAAAGGGATTTTATGCCCATCTCTGGTCAGTCAAAGACACAAGAAATATAGATTCAGAATCAGCATTGTAAAAAAAGCCAATACATAAAAAGGAAGTGGTGAAAGCATTTTTTAATCTATCCATAGGGAAATCGATTTTTTCTAGAATTATCAGTTCAAATTGAGTCAAGGTCGAGGACATGAAGTTAAGCTGATAACATACGGCAGGCTGGTGTTTTCATCGAAGAGGGTATAAGGATTGAATTTGCCTTCTCTGAATAGGGGGGACTGCGTTCTAGGTTTAATCCTCATCCTCGGAAAATTTTCCATTCGAGCAGGGAAATAAAAACATGCCTTCGTCCTAACCAAGATTCTATTGAATAGAAATCAGGTTAGTTTAACACAAGCAGAATTTTTTCAACCCTGCTTCTTTTTCAAAATCATCATTCAATTAAACACCTCACAACTATGACCCAAACCCCCTCTCTTGAGCTCACTCCACTGGCAGAATCAGAGCGAATCCAATCCCTAGACGTCATGCGCGGGATTGTTCTTTTTGGAATTCTATTAATGAATATCAACGCTTTCGGGCTGGCAAATTCTTATAATGACCCCACCGTAGCAGGTGGATTTGCAGGATGGAATCTATATTCCTGGATTGCTACCAACATGTTTTTTGAAGGTACTATGCGAGGGTTATTTTCACTCCTTTTTGGAGTGGGAATGTTCATTTTTCTGGATCGGTTAAGTAAGAGGGGAGCAGGCATCAAAGCCGCAGATATATTCTTTCGCAGGCTTACCTGGCTGCTTGTTTTTGGATTGATCCACGGATATCTGCTGCTTTGGACAGGAGAAATTCTATACGATTATGCGCTGATGGGTTTCTTGGTGTACTCATTTAGAAATATGGCTCCAAAGAAATTGATCACAGCAGCAACAATTTTGGTTTTAGGAGGTATGGTTTGGAACTATTCGGATTTTCGAAAAAGTGAAAAACTTGTAGCTGATGTTGCCCTCATTGATACTTACAAAGCGGAAAATAAAGAGCTAACCAAAGAGCTTAAAGAATCCCAAACCCAATGGGTAAAGATGCAGGAAGAACGATCTCCCGAATTCATAGCAGAATACAACACATCGATGCGGAAAGGCTATTTTGATGTGCTTGCATTTTTGGCACCTATCAATTCTCATTACGATCAATTTATGTCCTACCGATACGGTCTCTGGGATATTCTCAGTATGATGCTTATTGGGATTGCTCTGTTTAAATGGAATGTACTTTCAGCCGAAAAATCTATGAGTTTCTATGCTATCATGGCTGCAGGAGGATACCTGATAGGACTTTCAGTTAATTATTACGAACTCCAAACTGTTTTGGCTGGTCAGTTCTCTTCCGTGGCAATAGCTAAATCCAATTTGACCTACGATGTAGGAAGAATCGCTACCTGTATGGGTCATATTGGGTTGATTATGCTATTGTGCAAGTCAAACTTTTTGATTTGGTTGAAAAGCAGCATTTCCGCAGTCGGAAAAATGGCTCTGACCAATTACATCATGCACTCTGTCATTTGCATGGTTGTCTTTACCGGAGTTGGATTTGGACTTTTCGGAAAGTTGCAGCGCTATGAACTCCTTTATGTAGTGTTTTCGATCTGGATTTTCCAGCTGATCCTAAGCCCGATTTGGCTCACTTATTTTCACTACGGTCCGATGGAATGGCTTTGGAGAAACCTGAGCTATCAGAAAATCCATCCGATCAGGAAGGAATCATCGGCACCAGTCTCAACCTCGTACTTGTAATCATTCATACAGGCATTTATCCACTTTCAGAAGTAGTTCTTACTACTATTTCTTGAAAAGAATCTCCTGGACTTCGGACATTAGAACCCCCAGTTCGTCCTATGCTCCTTTCTAATCACTGGTAATCTGTAGATTTTTAAAATATTAAATAAACTTTTCCTATTACTAAATAATCAAATCCAATTATCATGAAAAATTTCAAAACAATCTTAGCATCTGTATTCCTGCTGTTGCTGACGACCCTTGTTTCAATAGCTCAGGAAGTGACTCTGGAATTCCAGAATGCAGCTAAAGCAATGGAGGTGGTTCAAGCCTACACCAAAGCGCTTCAGGCCGGAGATGTGGCTACGATGAATGCTCAGTTCGCCCCAGGTACAATGATCTATGGTTTGGGCGGAGGCTTGGACTCACTTACAGTTGCCCAGCACAAAGAATATTATACCAATAGCACCAATACTTACAAGCATAACCTTTCGCAAGAGCTTTATCTGCCTGTCAAAGTAAGTAACAACTGGAATGAGGGGGAATGGGTTTTAGCATGGGGAACAAACACACTTACAGATAAGGCAAGTGGGAAGAAGATAGTGGTGCCATATCACACAGCCTCACAAATTGAGAATGGTAAAATTACTTTTATAAGATACTGGTATGATATGCTCAGTATTCTGGAAACGCAGGGATTTAAGGTGACCCCTCCTGCTAATTAAACTAGTCAAAAGTCTTAAAAAAAGCTTAGCTCCTTTGGTGGTCTTGAGATCGCCAAAGGAATTTTTTCAATCACACTTACACTATAAAAGCTGGCCTACTTTCTAGTTTATTGCATTCATTTAATCCTCATCAATAATTAATATCAAATAGATAATCATGAGAATTTTCTTTTTACTATGTCTTTTTTTTCTGTCAGTTGCTCATGTTTTTCCTCAAGGATTGATTCAAGGAAAAGTCCACGATAATCAGGCCAAGGGAATATCTTATGCCAATGTACTTCTCAGAAGCCCGACTGATTCGGTACTGATAAAAGGAGCTATTTCCGATGAATCCGGGAACTTTGTTTTTGCGGAAATTCCAAAAGGGGAATACTTTGTTGAAACTTTTTTCTTGGGTTATGCCAAATCCTATACTCCTTTTTTTAGTTTTTTGGGAACAGAAACCATTGGTTTGGATGCAATCACTTTAATTGAAGAAGCTAAAAATCTGGATGAAGTGACCGTAAATGCCACAAAGCCTCTTTTCGAATTGGAAATGGGGAAAATGGTTGTCAACGTATCCAACAGCGTAACGTCAGCCGGTTTATCGGTAATCGATGTTTTGGAAAAATCTCCGGGGGTAATGGTCAACAGGCAAAATAATTCACTGTCTCTTTCGGGTAAAAATGGGGTGGTGATCTTGATGAACGGAAAAAGATTCAGAATGCCAATAGATGCTGCGTATCAGATGCTGGCAGGCTTGAATTCCAGTGATGTGGAAAAGATCGAAATCATGACTGTGCCTCCTGCCAATTATGATGCAGACGGCGACGCAGGATT
The DNA here is from genome assembly GCF_035156415.1 of Algoriphagus persicinus. Taxonomy (NCBI): domain Bacteria; kingdom Pseudomonadati; phylum Bacteroidota; class Cytophagia; order Cytophagales; family Cyclobacteriaceae; genus Algoriphagus; species Algoriphagus persicinus. The sequence goes on along the minus strand of NZ_JAYEEY010000006.1, from coordinate 79,963 downwards.
TATCAATGTGGTAATGAAAAGGGATAATAGCATGATAGGCACCAATGGTTCCCTGACAATCGGCCAGGGTTATGGCACAGGGTATAATGGTAATTTGAGTTTCAATCTCAATCATCAGGGATCAAAATTCAGCTGGTTTGGGCTTTTATCTTCGACCTATGTGGATCAAGTCCAGATTTATGAAAGTCAAAGAACCAACAATGACGGGATACAGGACATTGGTATCAGTTCGGTGTTAGATCGAGTCATGTCCCGAAAAGCCTTTAATTATCAAGCGGGATTTGACTATAACCTGGGAAAAAATACCATCCTAAGCGCTTTAGTCAGTGGCTACGAAAATCGGTGGGATCTGACAGCAGGAACTGATACTGAATCCATCTATTCTATCTCGCCTGATACCATTGCCACCATGACAACCAAAGAAGAAAATTACTGGAGCCATATTATGGGAAATATCAATCTCCAGCACACATTCAAAAACGGACAAGTCATCAATTTCAATTTAGATTATCTAACATATAAAAACTCATACCCAACCTGGTATACCACTGAATATTTTTCAGAAACCAACGATTTTCTCAGGTCAGAAGAAATAAGAATATCAAAAGAAACTCATATTGACATTTGGGTTGCTGATCTGAACCATTCCATGAAAATAGGAAAGTCTTTAACGGTAGATTCGGGAATAAAAGGCACCTTTTCCAACTTAACCAACCAAGTCGTTTATGAAGAACAGCTGGACTCGGACTGGATAGTCTACCCCTACTACAGCAGCGATGCCTTGCTAAAGGAGGATATTTTGGCAGCTTTCTCCACAGCAAAAATTGTTTTCGATGAGAAGACGACCCTAAATGCCGGCGTGAGGTACGAGAATACGAAAACCAATCTGACCTCGGTCAAAGGTGAGGAAATCGTTGACCGTCAATACGGTGATTTCTTTCCAACAGTATTTGTATCTCGAAAAATCAATTCTGATAACCTTGTCCAACTTTCTTATGGGCGAAGGATTACTCGCCCAACTTTCAATGAAATGGCTCCTTATGCAATTTTTTTTGATCCTTTTACATTTTTTACTGGTAATGAAAACATCCTGCCTACCTATACGAACAACATCAAAACTGATTACTCTTACAAAAGTTGGATCTTCTCTGTACAGTATAGTATAGACAAAAACGTGATAATGCGATTTCAGCCTACCCTGGATGAAGAGACCAATACCCTTTTCTTAAAAACAGATAATATCGACCAAAGACAAACAATATCCATGGTGGTCGCTTTCCCTTGGCAGGTGACATCCTGGTGGGAAATGCAAAACAATCTTACCGGGAATTATCAAAACGTCAATTCTGTATTGAACGGGGAAGCTTATGAAGTGGATCAACTGGGTATTCAAATCATTTCCACCAATACTTTCAAGCTTCCCAAGAAATATACCATTGAGTTGGTTGGATTTTATTCATCTCCAGTGGTTAACGGCTATTTCAATTGGCTTTCCCGTGGATTTGTAAATCTGGGAGTTCAAAAGGAATTCGAAAAAGCCGGAGTTTTAAGATTTTCATGCAACGATATTTTCGAAACGACGCAGTTCAGATGGAAATCATTTGAGGGTTCTGAAATCGGCTTTTCCGGCAGGATTAAATTTGAAAAGCGGGTGTTCATGGCGACCTATACCTATAAGTTTGGAAACAATAAAGTCAAAGGAACCCGAAATAGATCTGTAGGATCCCAAGCCGAACAGAACAGGGTTACGAACTGACAGGAAAGCTGGTACTATCAGCCTCTCTCGGAAAATAATTCCTAGACTTCGGAAAGTAGAAGCAGCTTTTCGTCCTAGGCAGATTCCAAATCAACGCTAATCCGAATAGCTTGTGTTCAAATCTTTTGGTTTGCCCGATTTTTAGAGACTAAGAACATTCATTCATTTTTAAACCCCACAAAATGAAAAAGGTACTGATTACCGGAAGCAGTAGAGGCATAGGACTTGAAACTGCTTTAGCATTTGGAAGAGCAGGATATCAGGTGTTTGCTGCCCTTAGGAATCCTGATGGAGCCACTGAACTTAAGCAAAAAATCCAGGAAGAAGCTTTGCCGATCTCTATTCATGCGATGGATGTCAACTCAGACGAGTCTGTCAAATCCTGCATCAAGCAGATTATCCAAGACTATGGAGTGGTCGATGTCCTCGTCAATAATGCAGGAATTGCCTTAAATGGATCTATTGAAGAAATGTCTATTTCGGATTTTAAGGGGGTGATGGAGACCAATTTTTTTGGAGCTGTCAGATGTTTACAAGCAGTCATTCCTTCAATGAGAACGCGAAAAAGTGGTTGCATTATTAATATTACTTCCATCTCCGGTCGATTGACTCCGTCTCCTTTAGGATGCTATCCGGCAAGTAAGTTTGCCCTGGAAGCAGTGAGTGAAGCATTAGCTCAAGAAGTCAAGCCCTTTAATATCCGTGTAGGAATAATCGAACCAGGTATCATTGATACTGATATGGCCCATGAGATAGAGCAAGAGCACACCTCTATCTATCCAAGCTCCAAACGAATGGCGGATCTTTTCTTCGCTTCCTTGAAGAATCCAAACCCTGCCTCTTTAGTCGCTGATCAAGCGGTGGACTTTGCGTCTGGAGATTCTTGGATCCTTCGGCATGCTGTTGAGCCTGATGCTTTAGCATTCATTCAATGGCGCAATTCCATGACCGATGAGGAATGGATTAATTGGAATTCTGTCAGCGATGAAGATTGGTACACTGCTGTAGAGGAAACCTTTGGATTGATGGCTAGGCGAGATTGATTTTTGAAGGAATTCCTGTTCCTGAAAATATACCTGAGTAGAACTAATAGCATTTCTTTTTTATAGAAAAACCTTAAAAAAAATATCGGGGAAGCTGAAAACCGACCAGAGTAAGCTCAAAAATTTAGATAAATGGAAAATCAAAACATTAACCCTTCGCCGGAAACCATCATGAAAATTGGATCTGGTTTTTGGCCTTCAAAAATTTTGTTGACAGCAGTGCACTTTGAAGTCTTTACAAAATTAGCCAAGAAGAAATCCATGTCTGCCCGGGAGCTAAAAAGTGAGTTGGGACTGCAGTGCACAGATAGGCACGTTTATGACTTTTTGGATACCTTAACCGGACTAGGGTTTTTAAACAGAGAGGGTCTTCTTGACAATGCCCATTATTCTAACGGCACAGATACTGATGTATTTTTAGACAAAAACAAACCTTCCTACATAGGCGGAATTCTCGAAATGATGAATGAGCGCTTGTTTGGGTTTTGGGACAATCTTGAGGAAGGTTTATTGACAGGGCAGCCTCAAAATGAAGCTAAAAAAGGAGAGAATATTTTTGAAGCGATTTATAGCGACCCGGATAAACTGAAAGTTTTTGTGCACGGCATGACAGGTGTTCAGATGGGAGCGTTTATCGCATTTGCGGAAAAGTTTGATTTTTCATCCTACCAAACCTTGACCGATGCAGGAGGTTCTGCCGGAATGCTTTCCATTATGGTGGCAAAACATCAACTGCATATAAGCTGTGTCACTTTTGATTTACCTCCCATTGAGGCTATCGCCAATGAGACCATCCAAAAGTTTCAGTTGACTGACCGGGTGAAAACAGCGAGCGGAGACTTCTTCACCAGCTCATTGCCTCCTGCAGACCTTGTGGTCATGGGCAACATCCTACACGACTGGGATGAAGATTCCAAAATTGCCCTGATTAAAAAAGCATACGATGCCCTTCCGGCCGGAGGGGCTTTTGTGGTCATAGAAAATATTATTGATGACGATCGCAAGCATAATGTATTTGGGATGATGATGAGTTTGAATATGCTGATTGAAACAGGAACAGGCTTCGATTATACATTCACTGACTTTAATAAATGGGCAAAAATGGCTGGGTTCAACTCAACAAATCTACTTCCATTGGTAGGGCCTACAAGTGCTGCAATTGCTTATAAGTAATTTTTCTATAAGAAACGGGTAAGCTGAAAACCGATCAGAGTAGGCACTTAACAACAATGAAAATGACCCAGAAAAATTATTTCCAATTAGCGACTGCCAGTATCGCACTTTCTCTTTTCAGTGTGGCATGTAGTCCAGCTCCAGACACAGCGACTGTCTCTGAAGAAATGGACACTCCGGTAATGGCAGAACCGGATATGGCTGCTATCAAAGCTGAAATTCAGGCCTTGGAAACTGCCTGGTCTGCCGCTGATAATGCGGGCGATGTAGCTGCCTTACTTGCTTTCTATAGTGACGATGCCGTGAGTATGGGAAGTGGAACTCCAATGGCAGTGGGCAAAGCTGCTATTAAACAGGAAATAGAGGAGTCCATGGCATCCAGACCTGCCGGAAGGACTGTTTCTTATGAGGTATTGGATGTTTTTGGGGATGAAAATACCGTCACTGAAGTTGGTAAATCCACTCGAATGGATGCTGCCGGAAAAGTGATTTCCACAGGGAAATATATGGCTATCTGGGAAAAGCGGGATGGCAAATATCTCTGTGTAAGAGATATCGGCAATAGTGATGCGGAGGAGGATTAATCTCTTTGAGTTAGAGATCTCTTCCTTTTAAAAAACTAAGGAGGTATTACCAAGTGCCTCCTATGTCTTCTTGTCGTTATATCCGAGAGGTAGCTTTTCTCTCTCTCAATGAAAAAGCTTATAAAATTGAAAGAAACGGACAAGCCGAAAACCGTGTAGAGTAGGCATTAATTAAACAACAAAAACAATGGCAACTTATATATTTCGTCACAAAGTAGGGGATATCAATACTTGGCTAAAGGGCCATGTCGATAGAGTAAGAATATTTGCTCCGGCATCCAATGGGTTCCGAACCTTTCAGGATGCTGATGATCCCAACTCCATTTTGATTGTAGTCGATACCGATGATATCGAAAAATTAGGTGCAATTATCAACGATCCAAAAATCCAGCATATTAAAGATTCCCATACGGTACTGGAACCAATTACCATGTCCAGAGAGATCAAATTGTAAGTATAATATGGGCAGTTAGAGTTAAGGGCGGAGTAAGGTAACAAGCATCTGCTCCACCAAAATTTTTGTTTGAAATTCCTAACCACGTAAACATGAATTCAGAAAAACCCGAATACTTCTGCCTCAGACCTGAGGTTGAAAAAGCATACGGCTATTCCCATGCCGTCAAGATTGGAAACAGTATCAAAGTCTCCGGCGCCGTCAGCATGGATGATGAAGGTGCCCCCACAGCCAATGGTGATTTTCTCCAACAGATGAAAAACTGCTATTCCGATCTGGACAAGGTGTTGAAGCACTACGGCTGCACATTTGACGATGTGGTGGTGGAGAATGTATTTACTACAGATATGCCAACATTTTTGGAACATGCCGAATATCGCAATTCCATTTACACCAAACATTTTCCGACCGGTACCTGGCTAGAAGTCAAAGGCTTGGCTTTGCCTGAATTTTTGATTGAAATCGAATTGGAAGTAGAAAAATCAAATTAACATTTCACCTAAAACTAAATATTACACTATGAATACATTAAAAAATTACCTGTTCATCGTTGCATTGTTTTCCATAACAATTCCAGCTATCAGTCAGGAAAGTAATGCCAAAAAATCTGGTGGCTCTGCTGAATCAAAAAAAAACACAACCATTGTTGATGGACTTTATAAAGCCTTTGCCGTTGGCGATATTCCTACTGTTTTGGGAGGCTTGGATCCAAATATTGCCTGGAATGAAGCAGAAGGAAACTTCTATGCCGATGGTAATCCTTATATAGGTCCAGATGCAGTACTAAATGGCGTTTTTGGCCGACTAGGTGCTGATCACGAGTATTTTAATCTGAAGGATATTGTCCTTCACGAAATGTCCAATGGCAAAGTATTGGCAACATTACGCTATGATGCCAAATTCAAGAATGGCAAGGCTTATGATGCACAAGCGGCTCATCTGTGGTCACTAAAAGACGGAAAAGTCGTGTCTTTTCAACAGTATGTAGACACCAAAAAATTGCATGAGGCGATGGCTAAGTAAATCAACTAACCTATGGCCAAAACCCTCACCCTAGTCCCCTATAAACCTAAAGCCTGGCTGATGCTATTGGCTTGGGCTTTCCTGATCCTCTTTGCTGGAAAATTTGTACTAAATGATGCCTTGCCTTATTTCGGATTTGATCAGGAAGTTTTTGGCAGATATTGGGGAATGAAGTGGCCTCTGATCGGGCATATTTCCGGAGGATTACTTGCCTTGATATTAGGTCCCTTTCAGTTTTGGGCGGGGTTCCGAAACAAGTATTTGAAGATTCATCGATGGATGGGTAGACTTTACCTGACAGGAATTTTGGTCGGAACCATCAGTTCGGTAATGCTTGCTTTGACCACAGGGATTGCCATCCATTTATCATGGGCTGTTTCCTTATTTGTCTTAGCAATGGCTTGGTTTTTAACTTCTGGAATGGCCTTACGATTTATCCTGCTGAAGCGGGTCAACCTCCACAAAGAATGGATGATCCGAAGCTATGTGGTCACTTTTGCCTTTGTGCTGTTCCGCTGGCTTAATGGAATGGCATGGATCCATGAATTTGGAAATTTCACAATAGTAGGACCCAATTTGATCTGGATTTCCTGGGTTATCCCGCTTTTTTTCACTGAGATCATTTTACAATGGAATAAGAAATATTGAAAATAGAATATCGATTCAACTAGTTGATTTTCATTTAGTAACGTTTTAAATTCAAGAAAAAAATATGAAAGTATCCGCATATGCATCCTATGGTCCGTACGAAAAATTAAAACCATTTTCTTACGAAATGGGAGAATTAAGTTCTGAACAAGTCGAGATCCGGGTGATCAACTGCGGAATTTGCCACTCGGATCTCAGTATGATGAACAACGATTGGGGAATGACGGCCTATCCCATTGTCCCCGGCCACGAGATTATTGGTGAGGTGAAGGCAAGGTTTCGAATTATTTTAAAAAATCAGCTTGAAATGAATTAAAATTTCCAAAACATACCACTAAATAAAAAAACGATATGCTCAAGAAAATAATGCTCGGAATTGTTAGCCTCCTAATCTTAGCGATTGGAGGAATAGTTGTTTATGTCCAACTGAATTGGGATAAAAAATATGATATTCCCTATCCTGACTTACAGGTAAGCACTGACTCCACAGTAATCGCGCGAGGCAGGTATCTGGTTCATGGACCTGCTCATTGTTCTAATTGTCATGTGGGCAGTGTCGCGGAAATGATATCCGCTGATGCTGGAGAAAATATTCCATTAAAAGGAGGGGCAGAATTCCCTTTGGGTCCAATAGGAACAATTTACCCGAAAAATTTAACTCCTGACCCAGCCACCGGTATAGGAAGATACTCTGACAATGAAGTCTTCAGAATGATGCGGCATGCAGTGAAGCCAGATGGAACGGCTACTTTGTCCGTGCTCATGCCTTTTTGGGATATGGCAGATGAAGATCTAATAGCAGTCGTATCATATTTGAGAAGTATGGCACCTGTCCAAAATGACGTTCCCGAAAACGACTATTCCTTTATGGGAAAGGCTGTCCGAGTGATGGCTGCATCCTTTAAGCCAATCGAAAACCCCAATCCATTCCCCAAAGCTCCTCCAATGGAGGCAACTATCCAACGAGGAGAATATTTAGCTCGATATGTGGCCAACTGTGTGGGTTGCCATACCAATAGGGATCAGATGACTTTTGAAGCTATAGGCCCTGAATTTGGCGGAGGAATGGAATTTGAACCTTGGCCGGAATTTGCCTTGGCGGTAGGCGGGGATCCTGAAATGTGGATGAGAACTCCCAACATCACCCCGCATCCCAACAGTGCTTTGTCCAAATTCAAGACTGTGGAAGAATGGAAAGCACGATTCCGACAAGGAAGGCTGATTAATATCTCACAAATGCACTGGGGGCCTTTTTCAAGGATGTCAGATGAGGATCTGGAAGCACTATACCTGTATCTGACAAGTCTTGAGCCAGCTGACTATGATGCCGGGGAAGTGATGTTTAAGAAATAGACTGTTTCCATTTAGTGACCTTGAACTCACCCACATATTCAATGTATGAATCGGATTTGAATAATGATTTAACCCGCATTATGCATTAGCAATCTAACGAACATCTTAATATGAATAATCTAACAAAATTGCTAATTCATTTTTTTTCTCTATTCGCGCTGATTAGTTGTGACAAAACTTATGAATCAGGAACAACAGATCACATCAAATCCGTAACCGATCAGGTCGACGATAATCAGCTACTGAATGCAGATGAAAGGCCTGGCGACTGGTTGACTTATGGGAGAAATTATTCAGAAGATCGATATAGCTCACTTAATCAAATTACAAAGAGTAATATCAAAGATTTAGGATTGGCTTGGAGTCTCAATCTTGGGACTAATAGGGGAATTGAGGCAACACCTATCGTAGTTGATGGAATCATGTATATATCAGGCCCCTGGAGTGTCGTGTACGCTATTGATGCTAGAAAAGGGGAATTGATATGGACTTTTGATCCTGAAGTTCCAAAAGAAAATGGAGAAAAAGCCTGTTGCGATGTAGTCAATAGAGGAGTTGCTCTTTACAAAGGACATATTTTTGTTGGGGCACTTGACGGAAGACTAATTTCAATAAATGCTGCTACAGGAAAAAAAGCCTGGGAAGTCATGACCGTCGATCAATCAAAAGCATATACCATCACCGGTGCTCCCAGAGTGGTAGAGGGAAAGGTAATTATTGGAAATGGTGGTGCGGAGTATGGGGTACGGGGATATGTTACAGCTTACGATGCCATAACAGGTAATCAAGTGTGGCGTTTTTATACCGTTCCAGGTGATCCTTCGAAGCCATTTGAATCCAATGCCATGGAAGAAGCTGCCAAAACATGGACAGGCGAATGGTGGAAATACGGCGGAGGTGGAACAGCTTGGGATGCAATGGCTTATGATCCTGAATTGAAATTGTTATTCATCGGCACAGGTAACGGAGCCCCATGGAACAGAGAAATTAGATCACCGGAAGGAGGGGATAACTTATATCTTTCATCCATCCTTGCAATCAATCCTGAGAACGGTGAGTTGGTCTGGCATTATCAGACTACTCCCGGAGATTCTTGGGATTACACCGCAACTCAACATATCATTCTTGCTGATATTGAAATAAATGGAGGCATGAAGAAGGTATTGATGCAAGCTCCGAAAAATGGATTTTTCTATGTGATCGACCGAACTAATGGAAAACTAATTTCAGCTGACCCTTACACGTATGTCAATTGGGCCAAGGGAGTTGATATCACTTCTGGACGCCCTATAGAAACTGATTTCAGTCGCTATGCCAACATTAATGCTCTGATAGCTCCTTCAGCGGTTGGTGGACACAACTGGCAACCGATGGCATTTAATCCAAAAACTAGATTAGTATACATTCCATCGCGGGAGTCATCGATGATGTATGGTCAGGATAAAAACTGGGAATTTCGAGATGATTCAAAATCTTGGAATACAGGAACAGGATATGATGCTACAAAATCAGTTCGCCAAGATTCTTTGGCACCGGGATGGTTTGGCAAACTTATAGCCTGGGATCCAGTTGAGAAAAAAGAGGTTTGGCAGGTGAAACAGCCTTCTCCATGGAATGCAGGTGTTCTAACTACAAACGAATTGGTTTTTCAAGGTACAGCGGAAGGTCATTTTGTAGCCTATAATGCAAGTACTGGGGAGAAGGTTTGGCAAACAGAATTAAATACAGGAATCATTGCCGCACCAATCACTTATTTGATTGATGATGTTCAATATGTTTCCATTGCAGTGGGCTGGGGTGGTGTTTTAGGTTTATGGTCAAAGTTTACCAAGCAAATAAATCCTGGCACGATTTACACGTTTGCACTTGGGAAAAATGCATCGATGCCAATCTATCCAGACAAACCTGAACCGACACTTATTTCACAATCTTTTGAAGCATCAGAGAGTGAGTTAGAAAATGGAAATTTAGTCTATGACCGCTATTGCAATAACTGTCACAAATTAAGTGATAGTGGGGTGATTCCCAACCTTGCGTACTCTACTTCTGAGACTTTCAACAATTTCAAATTAATTGTTTGGGATGGTCAATATCTGGGTAAGGGCATGCCTAAATTCAAGGATCGCTTGTCTGAGCAGGATGTAGAAGATGTAAAACATTACATTCTGTCTATAGCAGAAAAGACCCTTGCAGCGATAGAAGTTGAGTGAAATCCGGGATTTAAATGAAAATGAAGGTGGGGCTCTCATCATCTTACTGCGAGCTCACCTGAAATTGCTCTAAAGAATTCAATCCCAAAAAAATCGCCCGTTAATTAATCCAACGGGCGATTTCTATTGTTTCTGCAAAACCTAGCTATACTTACAACTTACAACAATCACTTACCAACGTGGTAGGCTAAAGCAATAAACTTTATAAATTTTGAACTTTAAATTCCTTTAGCCTCATTAACCAACAGCTCATTCTCATCAGCCAATCCAGCTGCAATAAAGGCTTCTATCTCGGGATTTCTCGATTTGCCTTTATTCAGTAATACACCAAGGATTATCATCACACCGATTCGAGTTCCTACTTTCTTCGCCGCGGTATTGAATAAAGGGGCTAGTTCCTCATAGCTTACCTCTTCAGCCAATTTTGCAATATCTGCCCTAGCGGCTGCGAGCTTATCACCTGAAAGGTTGGTGTATTTTTTGGCAATTTTCTGAATTTCATTCAAAGCAGATCTTTGGCCTTGAGGTTGTCCTCCGCTTTGATTTGTAGGCTTAGCTTGCTGATTGTTCTGAGCAGCCGGAGTAGGCTGTTGTTTGGCCCAGGAATCGCGCAAACCTACCGTCTTATTAAAGACAAGCTTCTCAGCAGTGGAATCAGTATCCAAAGTGAAGTAACCCAAACGCTGAAACTGAAACTTATCATTCCTAGTAGCCTCTTTCAAATAAGGCTCCAAATATGCTTCCTTGATCACATTCAGGGAATCCGGATTGACAAATTCCATAAAGTTTTTGTCTTCGTGACTGTCTGGCGCTTCGTCCAAGAACAGTCGGTCATACTCGCGAACCTCCGCTTTGATGGCATGCTGTATAGAAACCCAGTGAAGCGTTCCTTTGACTTTGCGTGTGCTAGCCTCCGTTCCGCTTCCAGATCTTGAATCTAAGTCTGCAGTACAGTGGATTTCAACAATTTTTCCAGAATCATCTTTTACAACAGATTCTCCTTTGATGATGTATGCACTTTTTAAACGGACCTCATTTCCCAAAGTCAACCGGAAGAACTTGCTCCCAGCTTCCTCCTTGAAATCTTCTCGCTCTATGTAGAGTTCGCCAGAAAACGGTAACTCATGTGTACTCGAATTCGGATCTTCGGGATTGTTTTCTGCGAAAAGAAGTTCAGTCTTTCCCTTCGGATAATTGGTTATGACCAATTTAACAGGATCCAAAACTGCCATCGCACGGGTAGCAGTTTTATTTAAATCCTCCCGGATGCAATATTCCAATAAAGAAACATCAGTCACGCTGTCGCGCTTAGAAATCCCTGATAGATCAGAGAATTTACGGATGGATTCAGGGGTATAGCCTCTTCTTCTCAAACCCGAGATGGTGGGCATGCGGGGATCATCCCAAGCCGTCACTGTTTTGCTCTGTACCAGTTCCAGCAGCTTTCGCTTGCTCATCACCGTATAGCTGAGATTTCTACGGGCAAATTCCCGCTGCTTCGGTCTGAGTTTAGCCGGATCATATATTTGATCGAGAAACCAGTCGTATAATTCCCGGTGCATTTTGAACTCCAGGGTACAAAGGGAATGGGAAATCTGCTCGATGTAATCCGACTCACCATGAGCCCAATCGTACATAGGATAGATGCACCAGTCATTTCCGGTACGGTGGTGAGCCTTTCTCACGATTCTGTACAAAAGAGGATCACGCATCAGCATGTTTGGCGAAGCCATATCAATTTTGGCACGGAGTACATAACTTCCCTGCTCAAATTCTCCTTCCTTCATACGCTCGAATAAATCCAGGTTTTCTTGCACGGATCGATCACGGTAGGGACCAGGCACTCCAGGAGTAGTAGGCGTTCCTTTTTGTTCTGCCATGGCCTCAGCAGATTGTTCATCTACATAAGCCTTTCCTTCTTTAATCAGCTGAAATGCCCAGTCATACATCTGCTGGAAATAGTCGGAGGAATAACATTCTTTAGCCCATTGAAACCCTAACCAGTGGATGTCATTTTTGATGGCGTCAACAAATTCTTGTTCTTCTTTGCTGGGGTTGGTGTCGTCAAAACGAAGATTGACCGGTGCATTATGCTGCTCACCCAATCCAAAATTCAGGCAAATGGATGCTGCATGGCCTATATGTAAATAGCCGTTTGGCTCAGGAGGAAAACGAAAACGAAGTTTGTCCGGAGAAAAGCCTGCGGCCAAATCGTCAGCAATGATTTGTTCGATAAAATTAAGTGATGCGGTTTCTTCAGTCATAGATCAAAATTGAAAATCAAAATTAAGTCAAATGACTTGAAAAGCAATTAGGGGATGCTTGATTTAGGGTTACGTCATTGCGAAAGCGAAGTATGAGATTGAAGCAATCTGATTTTAGTTACGATATACGAATTACGATTTACGAGGCGTATTTCCTTGCTGGACATGAAATTGGCTATTTGGCGATTTCCTATGTATTGGAATAAGGAAGGGTTTTTTTAATGATGAAGTATACGTCATCGCGAGCGATTCGCGGCGATCTCACAGTAAGTAGAATTAATTACAAACAGATTGCCTTGTCAAAATCAATTCCCTTTGGTCATTGGATTTTCCTACCAAAGACGAACTCCAAAAGTAACGAAAGTTGAAAATGAGGATCAGATTAAAGAGAATTGGAGAATTGGAGAGGATGCCTTTCTGCCTTTTTTAAAAATTATTTTGATAATTTGAGAGCTCATAAAAATCACTTTTGAAATCGAGCATGTTGTTCGCGATTAACAGAGGGATGATTATCCGTAATGCGAGATTCCATGTGACCTATAAAAAACAAATTATATACACATGAAAAGACTAATCATATGACCTTAACGATCTGCCAAAATCCCTTGGAATTGGGAGAACAAGCCTCAAAAGAGGGTGCAGCTTTAATCCGGGAAGCGATCCAAAAACATGGCCTTGCCAATATAATCTTAGCTACGGGCACCAGCCAATTTGAGACCTTAAATCAGTTGCTTGCTGAAGAAGACATAGATTGGACCAAAGTGACTGTATTCCATTTGGATGAATATTTAGGCTTACCGATTACTCATCCGGCAAGTTTTAGAAAATATTTACTGGAACGTTTCTTCAATCATTTACCACAATTGAAAGGTTATTTTTTAATCAATGGGGAAGTCGATCCAGCTGAAGAATGTGCACGCCTAGGTGAATTGATCAGCAAACATCCCATTGATGTGGCATTTGTGGGAATTGGTGAAAACGGACACCTAGCCTTCAATGATCCTCCGGCAGATTTTGAAACGGAACAACCGTATATCGTGGTCGATCTCGATCATGCATGTCGAATGCAGCAATTTGGTGAGGGCTGGTTTCCCAATTTAGAGGCAGTTCCTCAGCAGGCCATCAGCATGTCTATTCGACAAATCATGAAATCGAACGCTATTATTTGCTCTGTACCAGATAGCCGAAAAGCATTAGCCATAAAAAATTGCATAGAAGGTCCAATTAGCCCAGATCACCCAGCTTCCATCCTTCAAAGTCACCCCAATTACCAATTATTTTTAGACGAAGGTTCCTCGTCACTGCTTTCCGCGCATTGATCGGAAAAGTCTTGTATTACTGAATAAATATTTTGTATTTATAGAGATTCTCAATTGATCATTTTGAGATTCCCATTTAATATAATCAGCCCAAAAGTGCTATGCCGTCAAAAAAAATGGCCGTAAAATCGGAGTCATTAAGTCAAAAGGATACCTGGATCTCGATCGCAATCATCGGAATTCTTTTTTTTGTCTTTGGATTCGTTTCCTGGATCAATGCCATCCTGATTCCCTATTTCAAAATAGCTTTCACACTCAGTAATTTTGATTCCTATCTGGTTGCTTTCGCTTTTTACATTTCCTATTTGGTGATGTCTATTCCCTCATCTTACCTACTCAAGGCAGTCGGTTTTAAAAAGGGGATGATGTTTGGGTTTTTCATCATGGCTGTAGGAGCATACATCTTTATTCCAGCGGCTATGACAAGAACCTACGAAGTATTTTTGCTGGGACTTTTCACCTTGGGAACTGGCCTCGCAGTACTTCAAACTGCCGCTAATCCATACGTAACTATTTTGGGTCCCAAAGATAAAGCAGTTCAAAGGATCAGTATCATGGGGATTTTTAATAAAGGCGCAGGAATTCTGGCTCCCATCATCTTTGCTGCGGTAGTACTAAGAGTAGGGGATAACGAACTTTTCCAGCAGCTGGAAACCATGGGAGAGCTGGAGAAAAACACAGTATTAGATGAGTTGATCCAACGGGTAATCACACCTTATGCTGTTGTGGGAACCGTGCTGGTGGGGTTGGGGATACTGGTGCGTTTTTCACCACTACCTGAGATTGATACCGAACATGAAAGTGAAGCGCTTGCAGTAGCAAATTCCAGCAAAACCTCCATCTTACAATTCCCACATTTGATTTTGGGAGCATTGGCTATTTTCCTACATGTGGGCACCCAAGTGATTGCCATCGATACCGTAATTGGCTATGCCAACTCATATGGAATCGGATTGATGGAAGCCAAAGTCTTTCCATCCTTTACACTTGCATTCACCATTATCGGTTACCTGATTGGGATTTCACTGATTCCAAAAGTAATTTCCCAAGTCAATATTTTAAGAATATGTACGCTTTTAGGTACGACTTTCACGCTCTTGATTTTATTCGCTTCCGGTGATGTTACAGTTTTTGGCATTACTACAGATGTTTCCATCTGGTTTGTAGTGCTGCTAGGTTTGGCGAATTCATTGGTCTGGGCAGGAATCTGGCCATTGGCGCTGGATGGACTTGGCCGATTCACCAAATTGGGAGCATCCATCATGATCATGGGGCTATGTGGCAATGCAATTATGCCGTTGATCTATGGATATCTAGCTGATTTGTACAATGTCCGGTTTGCTTATTGGGTACTTTTCCCTTGTTATCTTTATCTGGTTTATTATGCGGCTTATGGACATAAAGTCAGAAAATGGACTTTATCATCATGAAAATCCAAGGCAACTCATACCGGGATGGATCATCTATAGAAATTTCTTTTTCTGAAGGAATCCTTGATAGCATCACAGAAACTCAAACTTCTTTAGAACCAAATCTGATCCTTGGGCCTGGCTTTACAGATATTCAGGTCAATGGATATGGAGGAATCGATTACAATGAGATTCAGTCAGATCCGATGAATCTAGCCGGCATTTCCAGTCTTTTATATAAAGAAGGTGTAACGACACATTTCCCGACAATCATCACCAACGACCCTGAGCAGATCAGTCAATTAATTCTTCAGATTGTTTCCCTTCGGAAATCCGATGCGTTGTCCAGAATGAGCATAGAAGGACTACATATAGAAGGCCCGTTTATTTCTCCAATGGATGGCCCAAGAGGAGCGCATCCAAAAGAATTTATCCTTCCACCAGACTGGAGAATGGTTCAAAAATGGCAGCTAGAAGCAAAAGACTTGATTAAAATGATCACCCTTTCACCAGAATGGGATAATGCCCTTCCTTTTATCACAAGATGTGTGGAACACGGGATTCTGGTTTCTATCGGTCATTCGAATGCTACACATCAGCAAATATTGGATGCTGTCAATGCTGGAGCGAGTTTGTCAACTCATCTTGGAAATGGGATGCATCCGACCATAGCCCGCCATCCCAATTACCTCTGGTCACAATTGTCTCAAGATCATCTAGGAGCTTCAATTATTGCAGATGGATTTCATCTTCCTGCGGAAGTGATTCAGGTTTTTCAGAAAGTGAAAAAAGAAAATCTCATGCTTGTTAGCGATTCAGTTTCCTTGTCAGGAATGCCCGCAGGGGATTATAAACTTCACATTGGCGGAGAAGTAACCTTGACTCCAGAAGGCAAGCTGCATCTCAAATCCAATCCTTCGATCCTCGCCGGATCAGCTTCCAATATCCGTAGCGGAGTTTCTTTCCTGATCAGAAATAAGCTTGCCTCTCTCACAGAAGCTTGGGAAATGGCTTCTGTCCGTCCCGAAAAACTAATAAACCCAGGTCATGTCCTATTCAAAGAAGGCGCTATTGCCGATTTAATCCTGTGTAGAAAACATAAAAATGGAGAGCTCGAAGTACTCAAAACAATCAAACATGGGAGGGAAGTATTTTCCGCCTAATCATACGCGAATCATTAACCCAAAAACCACTCACCTATGAAGAAGGAAGTCAAACGAAGAAATTTCATCAAAACCGTAGCTACTGGAAGTCTTGGGCTGGGCGTGATGAGTTCGGCGCATTCATTCAATATTTTGTCCCGATATCCTCTTGAAGACAAGGTTCGCGTGGCAATCATGGGAGTGAATGGACGAGGTTCCCAACATGTTCAGGCATTTGCTAAAGTTCCCAATGCAGAAATCTCATATATCTGCGATGTCGATTCCCGAGCGGTCACCAATGGTTTGGCACTGGCAGAAAAATCCGGAGTAACGAACACTCCACAAGGAATTTCTGATTTCAGAAGGGCTTTGGATGATAAAAATGTAGATGCGATATCTATCGCATTGCCAGATCATTGGCATACTCCGATGGCCTTGATGGCTTTGAAAGCCGGCAAGCATGTCTATGTAGAGAAACCGGGAAGTCATAATCCGGCAGAGGGGGAATTGCTCTCAAAGGCAACTTCTGAATATGGGAAAATTGTCCAAATGGGCAATCAGCGAAGGTCCTGGCCAAGAGTGCAGGAAGCCATAGCCGAACTCCACGGCGGAGTAATCGGCAATGCGTATTACGCACGTGCCTGGTACACCAATTCGCGCCAATCGATTGGTTTTGGGAAAGAAACCGCAGTTCCTGAGTGGTTGGACTTCGAACTTTGGCAGGGTCCGGCTCCTAGAGCAGCTTTCAAAGACAATCTAATTCACTACAATTGGCACTGGTTCTGGAACTGGGGCACCGGTGAAATCGTCAATAATGGGGTTCACTTTCTGGATTTGGCGCGCTGGGGATTGAATGTGGACTATGCGAAAAAAGCCTATTCTAGTGGTGGTCGCTATCACTTCAAAGACGATTGGCAGACGCCTGATACGCAGATTGCTTCATTTGATTTCGAAGACAACAAAAGCATTCTTTGGGAAGGTAGAAGCTGCAATCGCAGAGGAATAAATGACATGGGTTCAGGGGTTTCCTTTCACGGGGAAAATGGAACGATGGAAATACTTGACAATTCTTATAAAATCTATGACAATGCAAACAAACTCATCAAAAGCGCTGAGCCTACAAGCAATACGGTTGTAGATCAGCGAGGCGCTGGTTTTGATATGGATATTGCGCATTTCACGAATTTCACAAATGCCATTACCAAAGGAGAGAAACAGATTTCTCCGTATCAGGACATAGTAAAAAGTGTCATGCTGTGCCATTTGGGCAATATTTCCTACCGAACCGGAAGAGCTTTGGAGATTGACCAGAGTTCAGGAAGGATCTTAAATGATAAAAAAGCGATGAAACTGTGGGGAAGAGATTATGAAAATGGTTGGGAACCTAAACTTTAATCCAAATGGCTTTAACTCTAACTACCAAATCGAAACGTCTAGTATCAATTGATGCATTGAGAGGTTTTGATATGTTAATGATATGCGGGGCGGATGCTTTTTTTAGTAGTCTTGAAGGAAAGACCTCTTGGGGGTGGTTGAATGGATTAGCACTCCAATTTGAGCATCCGGAGTGGATTGGCTTTACCTTTTATGACTTTATCTTCCCACTCTTTCTTTTTATTTCGGGAGTATCTATTCCTTTTTCATTAAGCAAAGCACAGGAGCTTCATATTTCTAAAAAAGAGATTTATAGAAAATCCTTTATCAGAATGCTCATTTTGATCGGATTTGGTTTGCTGGTTAAAAATGCGCCTTTTCCCTTCTTTGACTGGGAACAAATCCGGTTGGGATCTGTGCTTGGAAGAATCGGGATAGCTGGATTTATCACTACGCTGCTTTGCCTCAATTTTGACTCGAAAAAACGTCTGGTGGTCGTAGGAGCCATTTTGCTGCTCTATTATGCGGCTGTTTTCTTGATTCCGGTTCCAGGCTTTGGAGCTGGAGACCTGAGTTTTGAAGGGAATTTTGTTGGATGGTTTGATAGATCTTTCCTCCCTGGCAGGTTACTTCAAGGACAATACGATGAATTGGGAATCCTGACAACTTTCCCAGCAATCTGTCTCACGATTTTGGGAGCTTTTGGAGGGGAAATTCTGAAAAAGGATAGCCTTGCTCAATACCAAAAACTCAAGCAAATCCTGATTACCAGTTTGATTTGTATTGTCATTGCGTTGGTATGGAGCCTTCATTTCCCGATTTTCAAGCGCTTGTGGACAAGTTCGTTCATACTTTTGACTTCTGGAATGTCCTTTCTTTTCCTCGGCTTGTTTTACTGGATTATCGATATCCTCAACTTCAAAAAATGGTCTTTCTTCTTTGTAGTGATTGGAATGAATAGTTTGACGATCTACCTGATTTACCGCTTTGTCAATTTCAGATATACCTCCAGATTGCTGTTTGAAGGACTTTACCAACCCTTAGGCGAAACTTGGCAACCAGTTATGGAAAGCCTTGGTGCATTGCTCTTGGTTTGGCTGTTTCTGTATTTCCTTTACCGTAAGAAAATTTTCTTTAAAGTGTAGCCGCATTATCGGGTTTCAGTTCCGATGCTAGTTTGAGTCCAAAACCAGTTTAATCAACACAATTCAAAGAGTTATATGAAAAATAGTAGAAGATCTTTTATCAAAAAATCAAGCGCATTGGCAACAGCCGCAAGTCTTAGTACCTTGCCCTTTTCTCTTTTTGCAAAAACTATAGCAGATCCAATTAAAATTGGAATTATAGGACTGGATACTTCGCATTCCCCGGCATTTACCAAGCTTTTCAACGCAGAAAATCCAAGACCGGAACTGGCTGGCTTCAAAGTGACCGCGGCTTATCCATATGGTAGTAAGGATATCAAATCCTCTATGGATAGGATCCCGGATTACATTAAGCAAGTCAAACAAATGGGAGTAGAGATCACTGATTCTATTGAAGCTTTACTCGAAAAAGTCGATGTGGTGCTTTTGGAGACCAATGACGGAAAGCCAAGACTAGCTCAGGCTAGAAAGGTAATTCAGGCAAAAAAGCCTTTTTTCATAGATAAACCTGTGGCATCGAGTTTTGCTGATACCCAATTGATCTATCAGGAAGCTGCAAATAATAAAGTGCCAATTTTCTCCGCCTCCTCACTGAGATACATGAGCAATGCACAAGCTGTACGCCATGAGGGAAAAATCGGAAAGGTTCTCGGTTGTGATGCATTCAGCCCAGCCACCATAGAAGCTGGACATCCGGATTTATTTTGGTACGGAATCCACGGTGTGGAAATCCTTTTTACGGTAATGGGACCTGGATGCGAATCTGTAAGCCGAACGCATACTCCGGACAGCGATTTGGTAACCGGGATATGGAAAGATGGGAGAATAGGGACTTTTAGAGGGACGAGAACAGGTAAACATGAATACGGAGGAACTGCATTTGGTTCTGAGGGGAATCTGGTTTTGGGGAAATATGAGGGCTATGAACCCTTGGCTGCAAAAATAGGTGAATTCTTTAAATCAGGCGTATCACCTGTGGATCCGGCGGAGACTTTAGAGATCTATGCCTTTATGGAAGCTGCCGATGAAAGCAAAAGAAGGGGTGGAGAAGCAGTTGGGATGAGTTCTGTGATGTAAGATTAGGAGAGAATGGAGATTGGGAGATTGGAGATTAAGAGAATGTTGAATGTCGAATGAAGAACATTGAATTACGAAGTAAATTGAATCCAATGAGGATCAGAACAAGTCATCCCATATCAAAAATGCCGTAAATCGTACTTCGTAAATCTCATATGAATTACAAATACGACTTCTATCGTCCCCTTAAGGCATGGCCTTTGTTCATTTAGACAGCAAAAAAGAACAAATATGGCCATCATAGGAAAGCTTGTAAAAGCCGGATTAGACCTGAATGCAAAACTCCAATCAGAAGAAGACAGCCCGCAACATGCGCAAGAAAATCAGCTAAGAGAACTTTTAAGTCAAGCTAGAAGTACGGCTTTTGGAAAATACCATGGTTTTGAAGAGATTTTAAAATCTACTGATCTGATTTCATCCTATAGAAAGGAGGTTCCGATATTTAACTACGAACAAATGCATGAGCAGTGGTGGTCAAGGCAGGAGCGCCTGAAGGATATTACTTGGCCAGGCAGACCGGATTTCTTTGCCAGAAGCAGTGGTACCACAGGCAAAAACAGTAAGCGAATTCCAATTACGAAGGAGTTCATGGAATCCATGCAATCGGTAGGTACCTCCCTGATCAATGCACTTCATGAGTTCGATTTCCCCGAATCTTTGTTTGAGTCTGAAGTGTTAATGCTGAGTAGTTCTGCCAGTTTAGAAAAAAACAAGCAAGGCTTTAAAGAAGGAGAGATCTCAGGTATCAATGTGAGCAATTTCCCCGATTGGTACGACATTTTCTACAGACCGGGAAAGGAAATTGCTGGTATCAGTGACTGGGATGAGCGTGTGGCTGCCATCGCAGAGCAGGCACCTCAGTGGAATATCGGAGCCATAGCCGGGATTCCTTCCTGGGTTCTTCTTATGCTTCAGCAGATTATAGAGCGACATCAATTGAATGATATTCATGAAATCTGGCCGAACTTCCAGGTTTATGCTTCCGGTGGGGTTGCCTTTGAAACTTACCGTGAGGATTTCGAAGCGCTTTGCAAAACACCAATTACGATATTAGATACCTACCTAGCCTCAGAAGGTTTTATTGCCTATACCAGTACCCCAGGCACCATGGCCATGAAATTGGCCTTGAACCATGGGTATTTTTTTGAGTTTATTCCCTTTGATGAGCGAGGGATAAGCGAATCTGGGGACTTAGGCAGCAAGTCGACGGTATTGAGTATAAATGAGGTCTCAATGGGGGAGGAATATGTGCTCGTGCTGAGCTCCAGTGCAGGTGCCTGGCGCTATGCTATTGGTGATGTGATACGATTTGAAAGTTTGAATCCACCACAGATTAAAATAACCGGACGTACCAAATTCTTCCTCAATGTAGTCGGTTCTCAGCTCTCTGAGGAGAAGATGGACAAGGCCATTTTAGAATTGGCTGAAGTATATGGAACTACAATCAATGAGTATATGGTGGCGGCGGTAAAAAATAAAGCAGGAGATTATATGCATCAGTGGGTGCTTGTCTCAGAGGTGGAATCTGCAAGTTTAGCGGAGAAACTAGATGAGCTACTCAAGTCAGCGAATAAGAACTACGCAGTTGCCCGATCGAAAGCGCTTAAAAATATTTCAGTTAAAGTCATCTCTAAAGAGCAGTACACAGCTTTTCTAGCCCTAACAAATAAAAAAGGAGGGCAGACAAAAACGCCCAAAGTTATGAAGGAAGAAAAAATGAATTCGCTTTTAGAGTTTATATCTCAACCTTAGGAAGTACTGGCACTATTCCATCAGGGCAAAGCTCCGCTCCACGTACAGACATGTAGAATTTCTTGATCTGACTCTGATATTCTGGGGAAATAAAGTCGTTTTCTAACAAGTATTTTTTGGCCACAATAATTTCCTCTCTAAAGCCATGTCGGATAGCAATACTATCAGCTTCATGTTCACGCTCACGTTTAAACTGATCAGAAAGGGAATAGCGTATACCGTATATGATCATTCCGGCATTTGTATGGTTTTCATAATCTACAATATGTCCCAATTCATGTGCAAACCATCCTCTTAAAACTTCATCAGGTAAATCGGCTACGTTAAGATCTCCAGAGTCTAAGACTTTTTCGGCCACATTTAATTGATACCCGCGCTTACTACCAAATATCTGGCTGAGATCAATCACTGGCCTAGCCTGCATCGTAGAGGAAGTTAAGTGTTTTTGTACCACTTCAAACCCGTAGCGATGCAGTGAAGTGTAATGCTGCCATACTTCCAGAAAGGCCTTTCTGATATTATCATTCATTCCAGCAGAAAAAGCTGGGGATTTCTCCGAAGAGGAAGGAGCTTGCGTCGATATAAACGAAAAACCGAATAAAACTGAGAGGAACAATACCCCCACAATAACTTTGAATTTGTGTTGCATTGCTGTATTGAGAGACAAAGAACATACCAGCATTGGGATTGGGGGATAGAGATTGGGAGAATGGAGAATAGAGATTGGAGATTGGCGAAATTAGCTCCAGAGGAGCGACAACTTTGTAGAAAAGCATGAAAACCAACCAATTCCCTCCCGCGCAGAATATTCTTTTGGAAATCATAGCTGGTGCGGGAGAATGGAAACGGTTTTTCTTTATTACCACATAGCCCACATTAGCCACATAGAGATTTGATATTTGTTATAATTTTCACCTAAACTATGACCTGTGATTTGTGTAAGAATGAAAAACTAGGATGTAATGATATGAAGTATAAGAAGCCTCACGTTTGTGGCAAAACGTAATAACTATGGTTGATCAAAATATGAGTGATATTAAGAAAGTTTGGGAAAATGGTCCCCTGAGATATTTGATCATGTTAGGTATTCTAGTGGTGGTACTTTTTATCTTCAAACCATGGGTTCAAGTAGGAGCGGGGCAACGCGGTATTGTTCAGAATTTCGGAGCTGTTCAAAACAAGGTGTTGCGTGAAGGAATTCACTTCAAAATACCTGTTGTCCAAACGGTCATATTAATGGACGTAAAAATCCAAAAAGCTATGACCGACGCTGCTTCTTCATCTTCTGATCTTCAGGATGTAGCTATGTCAGTAGCACTTAACTATCATGTCATGCCAAATGAAGCATATTTGGTCTATCAAACAATCGGAGTCCAATACAAAGAGCGTATCATTGATCCTGCCATTCAAGAAGTAATGAAAGCTGTATCTGCAAAATATACAGCTGAAGAGTTAATCACCAAAAGACCTGCAGTGAGTGCCGAAATGAAGGAAGCTCTAAAAGCTCGATTACTTGAGTCAAACATCGCTGTGGATGCCTTTTCTATAATGGATTTTAGCTTTTCTCAGACTTTTACAGATGCCATAGAAGCAAAGCAAACCGCAGAGCAAAATGCACTCAAGGCCAAAAGGGATCTGGACCGGATAAGAGTAGAAGCCGAGCAAACCATCGCAGCTGCCACGGCAGAAGCTGAAGCGCTAAGACTACAGAAGATGAATATTTCACCTGATCTGATTGAGCTTAGAAAGATCGAAGCCAACCTAAAAGCCATAGAGAAATGGAACGGGATTTTGCCTGAGGTGACTGGTGCCGGCGCGATTCCATTTATTGGAGTAGGCGAAGTTGGGAAGAATTAAGAAAGTGTAAGTTCAATAACCGCAAAGAGGCGCGAAGAAATGCGCAAAGAAGTTTACATATCCAAAACTACCGGCAGTTCTCAGTCGGTAGTTTTTTTATGATCATATCTGAATCAGGTGATTAACGTTTAATTGGAATTTGTTGGAGCGGGTTGAGTTTTTTTGCCGTAAAGCCGAAGAGGGGATAAGAGATGGGAGATTGGGAGAAAAGAGATTGGAGATTAGAGATTAGAGATTGGAGATTAGAGATTGGAGAAATCAGCTCCAGTAGAGCGACAACTTTGTAGTAAAGGCCGAAATTAGCTCGGAATCACAAATCCCAAACAGCTGGCTTCCCATTTATCCTGTGCTATTTCACAAATATAATCTCACCCTGACCCACACTAACTGCAAGTCCCCGAAGCAAGTGGTTATAAACTTTACCTTTTTAATATCAGAGATTTCCCTTCTGTAAAAATTCTAACAAATCAGCCATTTTCTGAGCGTCCATACTATTTTCTAAACCTTCCATCATAAGAGAGGTGCCAAGTGACCGAAAGGATTTAACCTCCGATTTTGGAATCCTCACATTTTCACCCCCCATTTTTTTTATCGAAAATTCTTGATCCGTTTCATGTGCTATGATTCCAATATGAATAATACCTTCTTTCGTTTCCAAACGATGATTGATGTATTGAGGGTCCGCAACAGCATTGGGATCTAAGATATCATGCATCAGGGTTTCCTTACTCTTCCTGCCAATTTCAGTCAAAGCTGGCCCCACCTCATTTCCAAGAGAACCATAGCGATGACAAGAAGCGCAAACTTGTTCAAAAACTACCTTTCCGGAAACCTCAGAACCTGATAATCCAAGAGCTGGCTTCATCTGATCTATGGCATTCTGGCGGTTGCTGACCCCTGAATCAGTAAAAAGGTCTGCCGCTCTTCTCTTTGTCTCTGCATTATCCGTCCACCAGAGTAACTGTCGTCTACGCTCCAAATCAAAATTCATCTCGCCAATATTGATGCTTCCATCCTCTAAGCCAGTAAGTAAAGCATCGTGGTGGGTCTCATTAAACAATAATAGGTCACTGGCATTGCGACGGGTCTGAGGACTCAATTTACTCCATATCCCAACTAACTGGTTTCCAATACTTGGTTCATTAATAGTAGCGAGTTGTTGCAATGCCTTTTCCTGAATTTTTAGAGGTTCTGATTGGCCAAGACAGAAAAACAGCGTATTCGATTTTTCGCGGAAGGGAAGCAGGACAAGTAAGTCCATTTGCTGAAGGCGGATGCTATCGGTCAGGCTATGATCCATCACCTTGTTGAGGGCCTGACGACTATATTGGAGAAACTGGGTACTAGGGGGAAGTTTCAATTTATATCTCAGAACAGCCAACTCAGAAATTAATCCTGGATAGTTAGTTTGCTCCAACGATTGGATTGAAGTTAGTATACTAGGACTACTTTTAGTCAATTGATTGGTCAATGCACGAATCAAGAGTTGTTTATCTGATAATGGAATGATGGATTTAACCATCGCCGCCATCAGCTGGTCTACGCCTGGTTGTTTTCCGGCGACGTGTGCCAGGGAAGCCAAAAATTGAGTGGGAAAATCTTTCGATTGTGTACTGTTAAGTATTTCAGTCAATAAAATTCCGGCAGCATCTTGGCTAGCCAATACCATTGCGGTCAATGTCCATGTATCTAAAATACTTTTCGCCGATTCTTTAAGTTTGTCGAGTATTTGTTGTTGATGTGCCTTAAAAGACTCTTGTGGAAGTGTGGATAGTGATAAAGCAGCTTGCATGGCTACCCGCAGGTTGGGATCCTGAAGCAGTGCAAGGCAGATTTCCAATAATTCCTCATTGCTTTGAAGACGACCTTCCGCAAGTTTTAAAGCAGTTTCACGGATCGGAAAGGAGGAATCCTGTAGAGCCTGAATCAATTCATGATCCATTAATTCGCCCTTGTTATCCAATAACCAAAGGGCTTGAAGCTTCCCCATTTCGCTGGAAGTAGAAAGTAAACTCCTCAAATTTTTTAAAGCATTGGTATCAAGTTGTTGATCCATCAACAATCGATGGGCGGTCATACGCACCCATTGGTTGGTATGTGAAAGACTTTCAATTAATCGGGCTTGCTCCTGAAAGTGAGAAAGCTGGAAATTCTCTGAAGTCCCCGTTTTCTTAATCTTATAAATCCTTCCTTGATCTTTCCCTGCTTCCAGGTCCAAGGTCTTTTCTATAGCATCAGGTATCCATTCAGGGTGTTCTATTACCTTTCTATACATATCCACCACAAACATGTCTCCATTTGGGCCAACAGACATATTAACTGGTCGAAAAGAACGGTCAGAACTAGCCAAAAAATCTCTTTTTTCTTCATTTCTAGAGGCAGTGAAAGAAGCCCCATTACCTGTGATATGATCTACATGTATCAAATTTAAGACGACATCAGCTACCCAAATAGTATGGTCATATTCTTTACCAAAAGTACCCCCTCCATAATGGGTGATTCCACAGGAACCAGAAAAGTAGCCAGATTGCTCTGGGTGATTTACGCGTGACTCCTGTTCTCCAATAGGGTAAACCCTTGCCAAACCATTGTCATCATGATCTGAAATGTTTTCCAAAAGATGTTCCTGGTACAATTGGTTTCCATTGACATAATGATCCGGAATGACCAAATGGGAAATGTGAATCAAATTATGGGTCTCAAAAATACGCCCCCATTCATCGATCCCTAGACCATACCCACCAGATGATTCTCCTAAGCGTTCCAAGGTTTTGGTTTCCAAATTGAACCGGAAATCCTGTCCGCGAAGCGCCATCTGGCTGGTAGTATCTCCCCACCAATATGGAGCTCCGTCATTTCCGCCATTGGCAGCATAAATCCAATTATCTAGGCCATAAGTCAGGCCATTGTAATTGTGTTGGAGATTTCCGGTGGAGAATCCTCCCATTAGGGTATCTATTTGATCCGGAAAATAGTTTTGATCCTCATCTCTTACAAATAAAAGGTAGGGGGGAGCCGCGACCAACACCCCTTTTTTATAGGGCAGAAATGAGCTTGCCAATTTCAGATCCTCGACAAACACCTGTGAATCATCATATATCCCATCCTGATCAGTGTCTTTTAGCAGTACGATTCTACTTTCCTGATCTTCAAAGGGATATCCAGGCATCTCCAGGACTAGGGCATTACCTAGTTCATCAAATTCAAGATCAACCGGGTCCTTGATCAATGGCTCCATCGCAACTCGGGACAATTCAAAACCTGGAGCAATTTCAAAGCCATCAAGAGTCTCCATACCTTTGTTGCATGAATAGAAAGCACTACTGAGAAGAAAGGTTAAAATGAGGTAATGGAAACGCATAGAAGTAGATATACAATAAATAGTTTATGATTATCCGTATTGATGCCAGTAGACATATTTCCTTTGTTTTACTGGCTGGAAGACCGATGACGGATGACCGAAGTGGCCTTGACGCTAGTGTTTTCCAACTCCTACAATGCTTTTATCGCTATACTGGCACAAAAGCGGATATACAATAAAATAGTTTAACTGAAACACGAATCAATACATCATCCCCCGAAGCCACATAGAGAACTTAACTGCTTAAAGTACTGAAAATTAAGAAAATTGGACTAGTGATGCTTTGAGAATTTCGCAGAGGGTCTGGCTGGCAAGTCTCCAGACTTGTGCCCATGATAATGCAGTCTCCTGACTGCCAATTAAAGTTAATTATTAAAATCTAACCCTTTTGTGCAGCAGATTTATGATAAGGGATTATTTTTAATCAAATAACCTAAAATAGCATCATAGAAAAGGTAGAGGCTTTGTTATCGGAATTACATATCGATAGTAAGTCAAGAGGATATTTCACAGACTTACAAATTTTTGATAACTTCCATTTCGTCCAATTAATAGACCCGCTATGATCAAGATAATACCTTTATTCTTTGCCATTTTTTTATTGCTTCTTCAATTCAAAGTAAAACCGGGTATACCAGATCAAATCCCCTTAAACCAAAACAATCCCAGAGCAGAAACTATCATTGTACCGGCCACTGATTTTCTTTATGAACTTCCGAAAGGAGATGTTATAGCCAGCTCACAGGCATTGAGAGAGGAATGGGTTTTTAACAACACGGCGATTGTGCTGAATTCTCCGAGCAACCTTTTGACACATATTATAGTTGCAGAAGCTGGTGAATACAAGCTTTTTGTAAGAAGCAAGGGCAATTCGAACAGCTCTTTTAAAGTAGCAGTCAATGAGCAAGTCACTAAAAGTATTTTCGGCATTGATTCACTGATGACATGGAAGCAGGGAGGTAGTTTCGAACTTAAGGCCGGAAGTAATGTCGTAAAAATTACCAGAATAAACGGTGGTGCTGCATTTGACGTGTTGGCTTTCACTAAATCTGACACATTGGAAGAGGCGGATATCAGACCCTATGAACTTAATGAAGATGTAAAGCTGCTGAAGGAATATACAATTCCAGCTTCCAACTCCGTGAAATTCGGAGATCTCAATGGGGATAATCTGACAGACTTCATTGTGTTCACAAGGGACTATTCCGCTCATGCATTTGATAATAGTGGAAAGGAACTTTGGTCTTGGGAAGCCCCTGAAGAATACCGACGTGAGCGCTCAGAATTTGAAGCTCCGGGTGTAGTTTGGGATTTTGATCAGGATGGAAAGGCTGAAGTAGTACACTGGCGTATGTCCGAAGAGCAGGAATGGTTGGTGATAGCTGATGGGGAAACTGGTGAAGTAATCAGGCAAACGGAATGGCCCACCAAAGCACTGCCGCATGTATATAACAACTTTCGCCTGGCAATAGGCAAGCTCACTGCTGGAGATCCGAATGAAGTAGTTGTGTTCACAGACATGGGCGGAACCATCAGAGTGGATGCATATGACAGCAAGCTCACACATTTGTGGAACCATACCGAAAACCGAAAAAAGGATAACCTGGGCCATTATGTTTACCCCGTAGATCTGGACTATGACGGACTGGATGAGGTATTGGTAGGGTCACTGTTACTTGATTCGGATGGAAAGGAAATTTGGAACCGTTTTGACTTGCTAGATGACAACCATGATCATGCTGACAACTACAAGTTTGCGGACATAAACGGAGATGGTAAACGGGAAATTATTAGCGCCAACAGCGAAACAGGTGTTTTCATGTATGAGGCATTAACGGGCAAAATCCTGTGGCAAAACATCGCGGAACATTCCCAGCAGATAGAAGCAGGAAATTTTCTTAAAGACAGGAGCGAGGCTCAAGTAGTGGTTGGTGCTCGGACCTATGGCAACCGACAGGCCGGAGAGCAATATCTGTGGAGCCAACTGTATTGGTTTTCCAATAAAGGGGAAATGCTTTTTAAGTGGCCTCGGAAACCAATCAATGGAAATCCCGATTTCGTAAAAGGAGATTGGAAGGGTGACGGAAAGGATCAATTGTTCTGGTTCAAATTTTTTATCAATGAGCATGGGGAAGGGGATTTATACTTTCCCGATCCGGTCTTTCATATGTTTGACTTTACCGGTGATGGGGCAGAAGAGGTAATAACGCTGGACGGGAGAACGCTACGCGTATTTGGCACTAAGAATCCTCAGGTAAGTAAAGACAAAAAAGAAAATCTTAACTATCTAAAACACAAAGTGGTAAATCATACTCATTATTAATGGTAAAACCAGGTACCGCTTTCAAAAACTGATCAGGCTATGCAGTGCGAAATTTATCTGCTGTTTCACAGAGCTCTGAACTCCAAGAAAATTCTAATTTCTGATTTAGAGTATTTGGGTAGGAGGTAAGCAGCGATCGTTTTTTTTACCGCAAAGGAGCTAAGGGTGTAAAGACTTGCGCGGAGAATTTTAAAAGAAAAGCTCCATAGGAGACCGCTAATACTATAGCCAGTTATTTAGCGAAAGATTTTTGCATATTTATGGATAAAGCTTTCCCAACATGAAAAAATTAGCGTTTTCGTTTTTCTTAATTACTTCAGTGATGCAACTTGGATTTGCTCAACATGAACTGATCCATGCCAACCCCTCTACATTAGGATTTGATAAAGATTTCATCACCCAAAAAGTGGATTCTCTTATGGAAATGGGCATCGACAGTTTGGCTTTTCCAGGAGCACAACTTTTAGTAGCAAAGAACGATACGGTTATTTTTCACAAAGCCTACGGTTACCATACCTACAGCAACAATCAACCTGTCGCGTTGAACGACTTATACGATTTAGCCTCGGTGACCAAAATTGCTGGGCCTTTACCCGCTTTAATGAAGTTGGTGGACGAGGGGAAGCTTGATCTGGACAAACCTTTCAGCACCTATTGGAAACCTTGGAGAAATCGAAAAGACAAAAAAGATCTAACGCTCCGGGAGATTTTGGCACATCAGGCAGGTTTAGTCCCCTACATTGTGTTTTTGGAAAAAGTAGTTCGGAAAAATGGCAAGATCAAAAGAAGATTTGTGCATCATTCATCTGATAAACGATTCCAAGGGCAAGTATATGATGGGCTTTATATCAACAATCGCTTTGAAAGGAAAATGAACAGAATCATTAACCGGTCCAAAGTCTCGGATGAAAAGAAATACCTGTATTCGGGACTCACTTTTTTGATTTTTCCTAGTTTGATCGAGCAACTCACAGGAAGCGACTATCAAACCTATTTGGCAGAGAATTTCTATCAACCTATAGGGGCTAATACCTTGGGATATCTGCCTGAGGGGAAAAATTATGTAAATGCCATCGTCCCCACAGAAGTGGATTCCCTCTTTAGAAAAACCTTGGTAAAAGGATGGGTACACGACGAAAACGCAGGGCTAAAAGGAGGTGTTTCTGGTAATGCAGGCTTGTTTGCTACAGCCGATGACTTGGCCAAATTGATGCTCTTTTATCAAAATTATGGCAGAGTGGAAGGCTTACAGCTTATCTCAGCCGAAACCGTGAAAGAGTTTACTGAGGTGCAATTTCCAGAAAACGATAACCGCCGTGGTCTTGGTTTTGACAAACCTCTCTTGAATAATGCCGAGCTACCCTTGGCGGAAGCTTATCCTTCCCCTTTGGCAAGCCCCACAAGTTTTGGTCACTCTGGTTTTACGGGAACTTTTGTGTGGGCCGATCCCGAAAACAAGCTCACGTTTATATTTCTATCCAACCGGGTTTATCCGTCAAGAGACCACCAAAAACTGTATAGTTTGAATATCCGAGAAGCTTTGCAAGATGTTTTTTATCGGGCAGCAGACCACTAGTGATTGTCATCTTCTTTAACCATAAGGCTTAGAAATTTGTATTTGAGATAGCCGCTCTATAGTAGGGCTACAATAAAAAGCTCCTTAGGAGAGAAATTTTGTATCCAGCCCACCATGGTGGGGCCATGGGTACAACAGTAAAGTTCTTTTTTCTTGTCCTTTTGGCTTGACCCAAAAGGACCAAAAGGTCAAGTCGTGGCAAAGCTTCCACCCGCTTACCTACCGCCGGCCCGCTGCCACGACCGCCCACCGCGCCCACACAACTGGCGATAGTGGTAAATAATTAAGCACTTGCTTATTGCTTTGAATGAATATATCAATTTATATCACCACCCAGCAAGCTCCGAAGGAGCGATATTTTTGTAGTAAAAAATAAGCCTCCAAAATCTGAGTTATGTAGGTTTTGGAGGCGATTTTAAAAGGTTGTTCGGGCTAATTAATCCGTTTGGCTTAGTCCATATTTTTCTTTTCCACAACCCAGCCTGCTGATTTTGCCAATGCCGGAGGATTGCTGGTGAAAAGCTTTCCCGCTTCCTCGTCTCCTTTAAGTTGCCACTTATACCAGTTAAGAGCTACCCGGGCAAATTCTCCACCATGTGGCTGTCCATAGGTACCCCCATGTCCCACATCCAGATTGCCCACAAATATGGGAATATGATTGATGCGGCTGAAATCGTCCATTCCATTTCCATAGGCGATGTCTGATTCTCCACCCAGCAAATAGAGGGTAGGAACTTTGATTCTTTGCAATTGTTCCTTACTGACCTGTGGCATGCCGGGCATCCCCGCACCTGGATTGCCCAATACTCCACTGTTGAATACTCCAACCGTAGTGATTCTGGGATCACCGGCAACTTCAATAGTCTGCAGGCCCCCGCAAGACATACCGCTCACTCCAATGTGACCGGTGTCGATCTTTTGGTAATAAGGGCTTTTGGGATCATTATTTTGTGCAATGGCCCAGTCTAGGGCGTCCAGTAGTTTTTGCGACTTGGAACGAACATCGGTCTGTTTGGGCATCGTACCGATCGCGACGACCAGAAAACCATGGGAAGCTATTTCATTCAGGAAGTTGACATGCTCCCAAGGGGAATCGTAGCAGGCACCATTGCCCCAAGCGATAACAGGAAGTTTGTGTGCTC
Source organism: Algoriphagus persicinus (assembly GCF_035156415.1). Classification (NCBI taxonomy): domain Bacteria; kingdom Pseudomonadati; phylum Bacteroidota; class Cytophagia; order Cytophagales; family Cyclobacteriaceae; genus Algoriphagus; species Algoriphagus persicinus. The sequence continues at coordinate 47,978 of NZ_JAYEEY010000006.1, read as the reverse complement.
CTCCAAAAGCATCTGTATTCTGGGGCCTGAAGATGGTATGCGTAGGCAAGCTGGTTTCCGATGTCATCACGGCAGGATATTGTCCTGTACCACCATTTTCAATGATTTCGCTGACAGAGCTTTCCTGAAAAACAAGGTTCTCAGTAAAGAAAGGCAAGGCTTTGGTTTCTATGCGTTCAGCGATGCGGTTGAGATGGTCACCTTCGTAGCTTTCATAGAGATGCTCGATCTGATATGAGTCCAATATTTCATGTAGCTTTTGGGTAGCCTCGCTGATGCCTCTATCCTCTGTGCCGGCATCCATTCCTATGGCTTTGAGCTTTTTCAGGTTTGGGATATAGTGGTCTATAGTGGTGAGCGTCCGGCTGGCGATGATCTTATTGATAATGTCCTGTCTTGGTGATCCGTCCTTCGCTGGGAGATCCAGGTAGAAGGGAGGATTTTGGGGATTTGGCGCAAAGGCAGCAGAAGTAGCAAGTGCCGCTATCTCGAAAAACGATGCATCCTGGAGTTGATCAGGTGTGAAATTTTCCAACTTCGAAATCATTTCAGGATTGCTGCCTGCTCCGCCGTCCATACAGCAAGGGCTAAGGGCATAGATCGCAGCATAAACCTCCGGATATTTCATGCCCAATCGTAGTGTACCATAGCCGCCCATAGAATGTCCGGCAAGTCCTCTACTGGCCTTATTGGGCAGCGTTCGGTAGTTGGAGTCTATGTAGCTCACTAGCTCTTGGGTGACAAAGGTTTCCCAGTCGCCTATGGTGGCCGAACTTGCATACATACTCCCCTTAAACTTGTTGTAAGCATTGGGCATTACCACAATCATCTCTTTGGAACTTCCGGCCGAGAGGGACTGCTCGATCACATCCTGAAGGTTAATCCAATGGTCTTCCCATCCAAACCACTGGGAATCCGTGTCGGTAAATCCATGTAGCATGTAGAGTACTGGGAAGTTTCTGTCAGGATCCGTTTGATAAGAAGGAGGGAGATAGACTGTCACATCTCGGTCTGCAGGGTCACCAATAAGGTTGCCCTCCAGTGCTTTGCTATGTACTTTGACCCGCTCTTTGGTTCCGTTTTGTGCCTGGGTGACAGTCAATCCGAGGCATAGGAGTAGGGTAAGTAGAAAAGTTTTTTGCATAGGTTAATGGGTTTAGGTCTTTTGTAAAAATAGGTCAAAGCGAGAAGTTGTCCAACCGCTCTTGCTTAGATTATGGTTCGCCAGGGCAATGACATTTCCTTCAGGAGGATGGAAATGAGTTTCATTTTGTTAGCATAGGTGAGATCATCCGATAATTATGATTAACGGTATTACAAATTCCTGAAATATTGGTTCGGGATAACCTTTGAGTTTTTTTTACACCTCGAAGGTTTCAGATCTTCAGGACAATCTTCAACTTTATATCTTTGATATTCATCGGAAGCCAAATAGCTGAGTGATTTTTTTTTAAACCGCATAGGAGACGCGAAGCACACAAAGGTTTCGCAAAGAAGAATATGATTCACTAAACCCCTAATACTATTGAAGCTTCAATATCCAACTTTCGGCTTATGCCTCGGGCGACTTTTAGTGTAAGTTCACTTTTCCCGTTAAGGTATTCGCTAATTCTTGAACTGCTTATCCCTAAAAAATCAGAAAGAGCTTTCTGGTTTAAACCTCGTTCATGCATTCTCAATTTTATGGCTTCTACTAAGGTAGGTGGTAATACTGAAAAATGGGCTTCTTCATAATCCGCAATCAAATCTGAAAGAATATTCAATTCAGCAAATCCCTTGGCTTCAGAATTTTTTATATTATCTGGATTAGAAAGCAATTCCTCAATTCTTTCTAAAATGGCGTTATATTCCTATAAATCAATGGCTAAAACTCTTTCCAATTTGGATATCGTCGATAAATTAAAATCAAATTCACCTTTTACCATTTGGCCTACTTGCTTAGGAGTCACACTAAGTGCCTTGGCCAGATCTTTTTGATTCCAGCCCTTGTCATCCAATGCATCCAGAATGCACCAAGCTATCTTTCTAGAGCTCTTGAGCCATACCTTGTTTTCTTTTCTGAAAACAACTTTGTCTTTCCAGTTGGAACTGGGGTTCTTTGCCGCTAAATCTTTTAAATTTCCCATAGTCAAAATCACAAAGCTTTCAATTCCAATGCATAATCATAAGGAATAAAATTCCTTGCTGTTGCATTTTCAATCCAACCGACTTCTTGATGGCTAATTTCCACGATTTCTGTAGGAGAGGTTTCCAGAAATGTGTTAGCAACTTGTTCTAAAAAACTAATTTCTGACTCCAAAAAAAGGGTAGAATCAAATGGGCGATCTTGTCTTCCTATTAATTTTTCTTTTCTGCTTCCATTATCCAACGGCGTATAAAAGATATCTATAACATCTGTCTCAGATAGATTTTCAAATAAAGTCTGAAATTTATCTGGCACAGGTCCATATGGAATTGCTTTGTAACGGGCTCCACTCATACTTACTCCAAGCTCTCTAAAACACAGGAAATCAGCATAAAACAAGAGCTTATTCATCTTTGTCTTAAAGGATGGAACCTTATGTGCAAAAAATACCACCATTTCTTTTAGCCGTGCTAGACTGGGTTTTCTGTATCCTGTCAATTCGCTTAAAGGTGAGTTTCCTATCAGATAAGATTCCAGAAAGTCTGTTTTTGACTCTTCTTCAATCCTTGTATTGACCTTATCAAGTAGCTTAGATTTAGTTTTTGCATTATCTATTTCCCAATCTTTGACAAGGCTATGGAAACTTTCAGGGTCTGAAGCCAATTTCAGTAGTTTGGAATTAGCTAAACTAGGTATTTCTCCTCTCTCATACAGTCCATAACTGTTAGGCCCAAACCCAAGAATCTCACTCATTTTTACAGCCGACAACCCATACTTCTCCCGCGTTTCTTTTATTTCTTCTGGAGAGGGGATATGGTGCTTGGCCCGGAAGGAATTATACACCAAAGAAAGATTTAACTCATCTAATTGTGTGCTGGTAAACCGTTCGCCGGAATCCTCACAGAGATAAAATCGCTGCTTTAAAGTAAACTCTTCCTTACGAAAGGTCAGTGTTTGAACTTCAGTATGGATAGCCATTGGCTTTCCTGTTAGTGGACTATTCATTTTAATTGGATCTAAACGGATACTTCATCGGGTGCTCAGCGATATGGAAGGAAATGTAAATAACATTTGAATTTGGAGCTCCGAGGCAAATCTTGATATATACTTCTTTCTCCTTGATTTCTTTTCCAAAAACCCACATTTCCTTACTTCCATGCCATTCTTCAAGCAGTGGTCCTTCTGAAAAATCCTCGATGCTTAATTGATCGATGAATTTTTCTCTGTCTATAGGTCTAATTTCCAAGTCAAGCATGGTTTGCTTGTTTTTAGGACGATCCATAAAAATGATTTCGAATGTCCTTCTTTTCTCCTGAAAACCTTTGAGGAATTCATTTACCTCAGGTTTGTTGCTGCTTATATTTTGCAAATATAATACCTTAAAGTTTATAATCAATAAAAATATCTATTAAATTAAACTTTAAAGGTTGAATGTCGTGATAAATAAAATTCAGAATTTCGAATAAACATCATCCTTTACCTGCTCACAGATTTTCGAAAAGTCTGGAAATGCAAATCTTTTGAAAAAGAGAGAATGGTTCACCAATACAAATTAGAACTATTAATTATTCTCTATTTTTCCCTCAATGAATCTGATTCAATAAATTTCTTTGTATCTAGGACTTCTTCAATTTCTAGACCGGATTTAGTGTATTGGCACATAGCAATTATTGGTGTATACCCATTCTTGGCTAGTGTTTTTATAACTATTTCAAAACATTTTTTATGAACTTGTGGACCAAAGATCACTCTAACTAACTCGGTCTTATTAAAGGGAATTGTTCCTACGTTTTCAATTATTCTCCACTCTTTCTCATAACCCCATGCTTTTCTTTTCTTGATATATGCTTTAGATCTGTCGAGGTCATTTTTAGCCAGAATTACTTTGTTTGAATATCTAATAGGAATTAATTTCTCTTTGAAATAATCATTTGTACTAAAATCAAATTCTAAACAAATTCCTTTTCCTGAATCAGCATAATGAGACCACATTAATTCAGAATCTGGTTTTGAGCTAAAGCTACATATACCAATAGACTGGCGAGAAAATCTCTGGAATGTCTTGATTTGTTCTTCATTAAGGACGGAGGCTAGGCCGTCCCAAAACCAATCCTCATTATTTGGTGATTTAGGATCTCTTCCATTCTCTGCAATAGAAAGTTTATCAAAAATAGTTTCCTTTAAAAACTCTCGACTCATTTCAAAATCACAGTCATAAGGATCATTCAGATTTGATGCAGAACCTGCCCAAAGAGAGTTATTTCTTAGAAGTTTAATCAAATTCCTATTGATACTATGGTATTTATAGAGAGCCTTTGGCTTTGGTTTAAGAATTTGCCAAAATGTCCTTAAATGCTTAATATTTTTAAAAATCACTATTTCAATGTTTGGCCTGGAAAAACTGAGTAATAATGTTTACTAACAGACTGATCAATATAAAAGAATCTAAAAAAAAGAAAATAACCAATTGTGTTTAGTTTAAAATCCACTATCAAAGATTTATTGATAATTAAGTCTCCAGCTTTAAATTTATTAATAATATTTATGTATTCTGGCTTATCATAATCAGTTATCTCTCCAAGTTTTGTCAAAATAGTTGATATTGCTTCTCCAGCTTCATTTAATTCTTCTGTGCTAAAGCTAGTGTAGAGATTTTTTATCTCCTCCCTATTAAAAAGAAGAGTTAATTGATGGTTGATAATTTGATTAAGTTTATTTGTGTCAGATTCAAGAGAGGATACCTGTTTTTTATTATTTTCAATTGCTTCTTCTTTTTCTCTAAGTTTAGATTCTAATGAAGATATTTTTTCATTTAATTCTTTTTGATCTTTATATCCATTTTCGGCTTGTTCATAATCAAATTTTGCTCTAGCAACAATTTCCCTTTCGCCATAGTCTTTACTGATTTTATCATAGTAAGTTTTCTTTCTTTCATTGTAAATTCTTGCTGTGCCTTTTTCGAAAAGATGAAAAATATGAGGGATTACTAAAGTGTAAATAACTGCTAAGCTTGTTGGAAAAAATAGTGATGTCCAAAAATCCAAATAGGAAAAGGAAACTAAGGAAATTCGATGTTCAACAGAACTATCAGACAAGAATAGAATAAATAAGGCTTTCCAATTAAATAATATCCAGAAAAAAGTCAAGCTACCAAGAAATGGATTTTTAGTTCTTTCTTTTATAAACTCTTTAAAGTCATCAAATAGCTCCATAATTATTTGTTTTCAATTTTCTGATTATACCACCTCCCTCAAACAACTCTGCATCCACTGTTCCTGCGTAATTTGCTGGGTTTCTATTTCTTCTTCTAATTTATCACAGAATCCCATTAAAGCATTGACTTTTTCTACAATGGCTTTTTGTTCTTCTGCTGGTGGTAATGGAAATATCATCTTATGAAGTGATTGCCCTGTCAAATGTTGTATTCCAGCGCCTGTAAAATATTGCTCAATTAAACGATTGCTATCAAGAAGCCATAAATAGAAAACAAGTAATTTTGGCTCAACTAGTTTGCCAACAAACCTCACTCTATGAAGCGCTTTTTGAATCATAATTGAGTCTTCGTTCTCCCAAACTGAAGCTCTCCCTGGATATCCTCCTTCACAAATGAGAACATCTCCCTTTTTTGCAGAGAACTTCTCAACTTCGTCATCTTCAAATCGCATTTCTTTCACATCGTTCATGTCAAATGAAAACCACCTAACATTCTGATTTCTTAGATAAGGTTTGAAATCACCTTTGTTCTTGTTTCTATCTAACATTTTCCCAAGTATGTGGTCTGCAATCTGTCCCAACCTACACCATGCCCATCCTTCTGGCAATTCATAAGGGATCTCTTCTTCTGAGATCTCAGGAAGCGGTTTTTCCTTTTTAATTTTTCCTTCTTTGATCAGTTGTTTTTTCTCTGCTTTTATTCTGGCAAGTAGGATAGTGGCTGGCTCTACCCCTCTGCCTTCGGCATCTCCCTTGAAAAGGGGAGAGGTCTTCAATGGGTTTTCCGTTCTCCAATGATGAGTCAACTTCCCCTGCACAGCCAACTGCAAAATGCTTTCTCGGAGTTTTTTGATGTTTTCTTTTTCGGTAAAGAAAGTGCCGAAATGTTCCTTTAAATATGTCCACTGCTTAGCTGTATCTTTCTCTACGGCTTGGCACAGCTGCTGCAAAGCTGAGGTCACATAATCTGCTTTGAGTTGAATACGCTTTTCGGTTAAGTCTTCCAATTGGGCCACTTCCGCAAACAATTTATTGACGACTTCTACAATAGCTTTTTGTTCTTCGAGAGGAGGGATTGGAATGTACAGATTTGCAAAAGAATTCCTTGAAATACCTCCAATAATCCCAGTCATATTCTCCTTAAAAGCTTCACTAAATGAAGATGATCCGTACAACGAAAGAATGTAAACTGACTCAATCCCACCAAATTGTTGAACTGCGTAAAGCTTATTTCCAAAGCAGCAATCTTGATTGACAATCCCCATTTTTTTTCCTGCACTTCCTCCTTCAGAACAAATTAGGACTGTTCCCTTAGAAATTACTTTGAACTTGATTTCATCAAAAGGGATTTTCACTCCATTTTCATGATCTATTGAATCAAATATGTAACCTACATCTTTAGTACCTATATAGGGATAACCAATTTCAAGATTTGAATATTTTGCCTCCTTTATACTTTTATTTATGCTATCTCCATTAAAAATAAATCCAATATTCCCTAACCTTTCCCATTTCCAATTATTCGGAATATCAAAGTAAAATTCATCACTTAATACAGGATCAAACCTTTCTTTTTTGATTTTCTTAGCTTTGATCAATTTTACCTTTTCAGTTTCAATTTTTTCCATCAAAACAGAAGCGGGTTCCACGTTTGGATTTTCCTCACGCCATTGCCTGGTCAATTTCCCTTGCACCGCTAATTGCAGAATCAATCCTTTCAGCTCTTGGGCGTTTTTGGGATGAAGGGTAAGGGCCTTAAAATGTTCTAGTAGTTTCATAGTTGTTCTCGTCTTTGCGAGGAGGTACGACGAAGCAATCTTAAGTCCATTGCTGAGATTGCTTCCCCGACTCATCGGGGCAGGCTGTGCCTCGCAATGACGATAGTAAGATTGCTTCGTCGTCGTTCCTCCTTCTCGCAATGACGATTAATTTAATATGCTTGTCAGGCAATGACGATTTATTTTAAGGCTTCGGTTAATACGTTAATAATCTCATTCTGAATCTCTGAGATCTTATTTTCGGTTTCTTGAAATTTCTTCAGCAATACCTCAGGGCTGGCCAGATTATCAGCTTCCTGATGAGGATTTTTGATATCCAGATTGTATCCTCGGGTTTTGATTTCCTCAGCAGAAACCTTCCAAGCGTGTTGGCTGTACGCTTCATTTTCCCGGTCATTCCACCAGGCTTTTTCCAAGTCAAACTCCTTAATGTTTATAGGTTTGCCCTTATTATAACTCTTGACTCCATCAGGGTAAGGATGATCAAAATACCAGATATCTTCCGTTTGATTTCCCTTCTCGAAAAACAGCAAATTGGTCTTTATGCCTGTATAAGGATTGAATACGCCATTGGGAAGTCGCACGATGGTATGCAGATTACAGCGTTCCATCAGTTCTTCTTTGATCCGGGTTTTGACACCTTCGCCAAAGAGCGTCCCATCAGGTAAAACCACGGCACATCTGCCTCCATCTTTCAGCAAACGAATAATCAAAGCCAGAAATAGATCGGCTGTTTCCTTGGTTCGGAACTTTTGTGGGAAATTTGTTTCGGTACCGTCTTCTTCCACACCGCCAAAAGGAGGATTGGTCAAGATGATATCTACCTTATCACTCGCTCCCCAATCTGCATAAGGCTTGCTCAACAGATTATCTCTGCGTACTGCCGGCACGTCAAAACCATGCAGCATTAGGTTAGTTGTACACAGCAAATGGGGCAGGGGCTTCTTTTCTATTCCACGGATTGTAGCCTGCAAGTCCCGCTCGTCTTGGTCGTTTTGTACCAGCGTTTTTTTATGATCTATGGAGCAGGTGAGGAATCCACCCGTTCCGCATGCAGGATCAAGAACTGTCTCTTTGAGTTGGGGATTGACAATATCCACCATAAACTGTGTCACCGCTCTCGGGGTGTAATATTCCCCGGATGATCCTGCCGATTGCAATTCCTTAAGAATCGTTTCGTAAAGGTCATTAAACAAATGCCGCTCTTTGGAACTGTTGAAATCGATCCGGTTGATCTGATTAATTACCTGACGGAAGAGCGTTCCGTTTTTCATGTAATTATAGGTGTCCTCAAAGACCGCACGTATAATCTTTGCTTGTGGGCTAATGCTGAAATCAAGCTCTTTCAAAACTGGAAAAAGCTCATTATTGATAAAGTCCATCAGCTCATCGCCAGTTAACCCTTCCTCATCAGCTGCCCAGTTTTGCCATTTGAGTTTGTCAGGAATCGGGCTTTGGTAGTCTTCAATGGTGATTTCCCATTCCTCTTCCTTATCTGCAAAAATCTTCATAAAGAGCATCCAGACCATTTGCGAGATGCGCTGTGCATCTCCGTCTACTCCTGTGTCTTTCCGCATGATATCACGGATGCCTTTAATATTGGTGGTAATTTGGGACATATAACTATATTTTCTATTCAGTTTTTTAAATCAGATTGTTGCTGTTGGCTTTCCGTCCATAGACGCTCTTACCAGACCCGCTATAAGCTCAGCAAAAGGGGTGATGTCTTGGTTTACACTGGCGCTTTCGAGTGCATTCATATACCGATCACGCTCTTCCACAGGAATGACTGTCCAGGGAAATCCCCCGGATACTAACATCACATTCATCAGAAATCGACCAATTCGACCATTTCCATCCATGTAAGGATGTATGTAAACGAATATAAAGTGGCCTAAAACCGCCCGGACAGATGCCTCTTTTTCTTCTTCTAATAATTTAAATAATATGGGCATGGCATCGCGTACTGCATCTTTACTCAGGGGCAGATGTTTCGAATTGCTGATGAATACTTGGTTGCTTCGATATCCCGCCAATTCTGCCGGTCTTATTATTCCCGTAGCCACACTAGGTGCAAATAGTGCTCTGAACCAATCCCCATGATCGGCATCAGCAATGATACCGGCATTTTTCCCGGATAAGATCGCATGAATACTCAACTCTACTTTGGTATAAGCCTCCCAATATCCACGGGCAGCCATGGCATCTTTCTGTTTTCTGTCAGATTCATTGTCAGTGACATTCCACCCACCTGACCGTACGCGCTCGATCAATTCCGCGCTCACTACATAATTTTCAATAGATAAGGAATGGTATGCATCCGTAGTATAAATCTCTTTTATTTGAGCAAGGGTGGCTTTTTCATTCCCTGAAAACCCAGGAGCTTTAGGGAATTTATCTAGTATGATAGGACGCATGGTTTGCCACATTAAGCGTATTCTATTTGCATACGGGGAAGCTTCCTTCAAATTGAGATTCAACGTGATCGGTGTTTCAAAGGGATCGCTTTCTCTCACGTCATAGCCAGCAGCTTTCATAGTCTTCAAAATATCATCTGCAATTTTATCCTGAGCCAAGTTGCGGTAAGCTCCAGCCAGTCTCCCGGCAATTTTGGAGTGTCCTCCCGTCAGTAGAATCGATAGTAGTTGAGAAGCGTCTTTTACCAATATCAAAGCAGCACGCACGTCGATGGGTCGTTTATGAAAAAGAGATGGAAGGGAATGCACAATAGCAGATTCCAGACGCATTGCCCGCACACCATTGATGAGGGTTGTTTCAGCCACTATGGGCAAAGGAGATTTCATTACAAATAGTGAAGTATTATAAATGAGCTGAGTGAGCGTATTGTTCCCCTTTGCAGATCGAATGATAAGTTGAGTCGGTATCACTGTGGAACCTGCATGAAGCATGAGCGATTGCTCAGCGGAAATACAATATTCTTCGCCGTAGCGCTCCTGCAGGTATCGAGCGCAAAATGTCCAGAAAGAAGAAAACCAAGAGGTACTCTCGCCGGTAGAATTATCAAATGAAGTGGCGAAATACCAGCCTTTAATCACCTCTTTGATAAACCCATTTTCCAGAAGCCTTTCGCGATGTACACGGGATAGATCACTAGATTTAATAGCAACTACAGATTGATCTTGAAGGCCTTTGAGCTGTTCTAATGATCTTGCTAATTTCTCACCCGGTGTAGCCATTAGTTTGTCGAGGTCTTCCTACTATTAATTGAATCCGTACTATTTTTATTAAACAAGGATGTGTAATTATTATTAGTAAATGTATAAATAAAGTATTTAGTAGGTTAAGCCGTTTGGTATATTTCGTTTTCCAGTTCTTTGATAGCCACATCAAAATCTTTTCTTTTCCCAAAAGCCCGTACCAACTCTACTGGGGAACCCAGTTGATTAAGCGGCTGCACTTTGAGAATTGATCCTTGTTCGATGGTGGTAATCCCTTCTTCCTCATATTTATCCAAAAGTGCAGTCAAAACTCGCTGGGCTTTTTCACTGTATTTGGCATAGTAATTCCTCTTACGAACCTGTGCAGCTCTTTCCTTACGGGTGAGGGGAGGCTGATCAAAAGCCACATGGCAAATTAAGTCAAAAGCATCCATGTCTTTGCCCACTTCTTCGCGTAATGCTTCCAATAAAATCCCCTGCTCTGCAAGTTCCTCTAAAAGAGCTTCTTTCTTTTCTGATTCGGTCCAGCGCTGGATAAAAGCATCTAAAGAGGCGAAATTCTGATCAATATTTTTGCGGGTATAATCTTTTAGAGATTCAGTAATCAGTCTTCCGTCTGCTCCAAAATATTGAATCCGTTCATTGATTACGGTTACCACTACATCATTGACGTAATACTTTCTTGGTTCTGCATCCGGGTCGGGTTCGTGAATAGTAATATCCGGTGGAGGAGGCTGAAGTAGTTGACGTGGCAATTCACTGACTCCCTCTACTTCTGAATCTAGGTCAGTTCCTTCTTCTGGTGGCACAGGTGATTCGTCAATTCCAGGTTCATAGATCTGAACCGGATCCCCATCAAAGTCCGGATCAGCAAATAGGTTTGTAGCTTTTCTGAAATCCATAATGGTGAAAAACAGTTTCCCTTCCGCTTCCCGGATTCTTGTGCCTCTTCCCACGATTTGCTTGAATTCTGTCATCGATGCGATGTTGGCTTCCAGCACGATAAGCTTGACCATTTTGGTATCAATTCCCGTAGTCAGCATTTTAGAAGTGGTGGCGATTACCGGGAATCGTTCTTCTACGTCCGTAAAGTTGTCCAACTCTCTTTTACCTACTTCATCATCTCCAGTGATTTTTACTACATAATGCTGATGCTGTGAGACCAGATCAGCATTTGCATTGATCAATGCCTGTCTCATTCGCTGAGCATGCTCTATATCAATACAAAAGACAATAGTCTTGGCAAATCGATCTGTAGCTTTTAGAAATTCTGTAATCTTCTCGGCGATCAATAGAGTCCGCTGATCAATGACCATTTTCCGGTCATAATCCTTCAGATTATAGATTCTATCCTTGATTTCATTTCCATATTTATCCAGCATTCCTGCTGATGGACGCCAACCTTCATCCAGATTGGTGGTGATCCTTACTACTTTATATGGAGCCAAAAAACCATCCATAATCCCTTGCTTAAGGGAATAGGTATAGACAGGCTCACCGTAATAATCCATATTGGAAATATCCTTGGTTTCTTTTGGCGTGGCAGTCATTCCGATTTGCGTAGCGCCTTCGAAATAATCCAATATTTCTCTCCATGCGGAAGCTTCAGAAGCTGATCCTCTATGACACTCATCTACAACAATCAGATCAAAGAAGTCTCTGCTAAATTCTTTATAGGCATTTTTCTCTTCTTCGTTACTTGTCAAACCTTGATACAGCGCAAAGTAGATTTGATAAGATTTATCGATTTTTCGGTTTTTGATGATATGCATAATATCATTTCCGAAAGGGGAGAAGTCCCCATTTTTTGTTTGGGTCAAGAGTGCATTTCTATCCGCTAGAAATAGAATCCGTTTCTTGATGCCGGTTTTCCAGAGTCGCCAAATTAAGTTGAAAGCCGTGTAGGTTTTTCCCGTGCCCGTAGCCATGACCAAAAGAATTCGATCTTGTCCTTTAGCAATAGCCTCAATAGCCCGGTTGACTGCATTTGCCTGATAATACCTTGGATTCATTCCAGAGTCATCGGTGTGATAATCCTGCTCAATGATTTCACGTTCCTTGGGAGTTTCTATTCCTTTAGAATTCAAATATTTCTCCCAAAGCTCTGCCGGAGATGGAAATTCCTGCATTGAAAGCTCTTTTTCACGAACTTCAGGATTGGTTTTGTCATGGAAAATAAAGGAGTCCCCATTGGAAGTAAAGACAAAAGGAAGTTGAAGAATATCCGAATACTCCAAAGCCTGTTGCATTCCTGCACCAATTCCTTTTTTATTATCCTTGGCTTCGATGATGGCAAGAGGGATATTCTTTTTATAGTAAAGAATGTAATCCGCCCGTTTTCTTTTTCCTCTGGTATGAAGAGAACCTTGCACAATGATTCGGCCGTCAGTAAAAAACACCTCTTCACGAATCTGTTTTTGAATATCCCAACCAGCCAATTTTAAAGCTGGAGTGATGAATTTGGTGCAGATATCTCTTTCAGAGAGGCTTTTTTTGTGCATTGGAAAAAATTAGAATAAAAATCTCATTGTTAAAGATATTAGTTTGAGCCAGAAGGAAAAACTGTTTCAGATAAGTGAAGGTAATTTTTTCAGAATTGAATGGGAATTCATGAAAACGATAATGGATTTATGGAGACCAATTGTTAATGGCGAACTCAGTATATTTCAACCCCGCCAGTCGGCAATTAAAGGGTTTTCGTGTTCCATTTGCATTTTTCAATTTGCGGTAACTTGAAAAGGGAGGTTTTAATTACAAATCGATTAATAGCACATTCTTTTGGCTTTCCAAATTAGGTTATATTTGACGTATGAATAAAGCTAGGGAAATAAGAAATAGGCTTATTGATCGTTTGATGACAATCAATAATACTGATTATTTGACTGCCCTTGAGAAAGTAATTGCTACATCCAACATACAGGAATTAACAATTACCCTCACAGAAGAGCAGAAATTGATGTTGACGAGAAGTGATGACGATATCAAGCATGGTAGGATCATTGATCAAGATTCTCTAAATGAGCAAGAACTTGAATGGCTAAAAGAAAAATAGTCTGGACAGAAACTGCCGCCAAACAAAGAAAAAGTATTTTGAAGTATTGGGCTAATCATAATAAATCAAATTCTTTTTCTCTTAAATTACTGAGGCTAAGCAATGAGAAAGCTAAAGTAATAGCAATAAATCCTGCTATTTTTCAAAAAGCTGATTTCCTTAATACACATGTTGCAGCCATGAGGCATTTAAGCAATTTTTATCAGTTTACTTCAAGACAAATAATTATTACAGCATTCTGGGATAATAGGCAAGACCCGCAAAAGCTTTATTACTTATTAAATCAAGAATAATTTTTATCGATCAGGACTATTATGTTTCTAGCCGCGTATTTGAAATTGATCTGCATAATCTTCCGAATAATCAAAAATAGAGCGATAGGAAATCATTGGTTCAAAAGCTTCTAAGACTTTATGGATGACTTTCAAAATTGAACCTAATAATGACGCATCACTAAAACCCTCCAGTGGATGTAGAATTATTCCGTGATTTACTTTAACATAAAATCAAGCCAATATCGTACTAACCGTCCGATAACTTATTTTAAGCTAATCAGCCCAACTGAGCGCAAATCACTGTAATATGTTACATAATTTACGTTATGTTAAATACAAAATTCAATACTCCTCCATTTCCCATTTATTTTTAACTTAAGGCTTTGGATTACCTAATACCCCGACCAGCAGCTTTATGAATAATCAACTTCCCCGACTAGGGCTTTTTCTTGGACCTATAGCTTTTCTGTTGATATATTTTCTTGTAGATTCTCCAGGCTTAACTCCTGAATCCCGAGCTATGCTGGCACTTGCTGCGTGGATGGCGATCTGGTGGATCTCTGAAGCGATCCCAATTGCCGCTACCGCATTTCTCCCGCTGATATTTATGCCTATGCTCGGGATATTGCCTATTGGAGATGTCTCCAGTAATTACATGCATCCCACGGTAATGCTCTATATGGGTGGCTTCCTACTGGCCACAGGAATTGAGAAATGGAATCTGCACCGCAGGATTGCACTTAACATAATAAATTTATTAGGGACTGATCTGCGACGGATCGTTTTGGGATTTATCCTCGCCACAGGAATTCTCTCCATGTGGATCTCCAATTCCGCCACTTCCCTGATGATGCTACCGATTGGTTTGGCTGTAGTCAATCAATTTAAAGATCAACTAGGTTCTTCTAATTCTGGGATTGCACACAGTCTGGGTAAAAATATCATGCTTGGAATTGCCTACGGAGCATCTATCGGCGGAGTTGCTACCTTGATCGGTACACCTACTAACACTATTCTGGCTGCGGTGGTCAAGGATCTGTATGATTACACTATCGGATTCAATGAATGGATGCTTTTTGGTCTGCCTTTGTCCATTTTCCTCTTATTTTTCTGCTGGTACTACTTAGTAAGTAATGCCAACCCATTGCCCAAAAAATTCAGTCTCAGTGAAGGTAAAAGTATTATTGCAGTCCAACTTAAAGCCTTGGGCAAGATCAGTTTCGAGGAGAAAACCGTGATGATTGTGTTTGGATTGGTTTGCTTTTCTTGGATTACCAGAAGCTTTTTCCTGGAGAAATTCTTACCGGGAATCGACGATACGATTATTGTATTGACAGGTGTAGTTTTACTTTTTGTACTCCCCTCCTCCTCTGGTTCAGAGCGGATTTTGGACTGGAAAACTGCCGAAAAAATCCCTTGGGGAGTCTTAATCCTATTTGGAGGCGGCTTGGCATTAGCAGCTGGTTTTCAAAGCACTGGGCTTGCGGAATGGATCGGCCAGAAATTCACCTTGTTGGAAGGCGTCAGCTTCATACTGCTATTATTGATCATAGTAGCTTCCGTCAACTTCCTCACCGAGATTACTTCCAACGTAGCGACAGCTTCCATGTTGCTTCCGATTCTGGCTTCTGTAGCCTTCAAACTTGATTTGCATCCTTTTGGATTGATGATTGGAGCGACCTTGGCGGCCAGTTGTGCATTTATGCTTCCTGTGGCCACTCCACCAAATGCCATTGTCTTTGGTTCGGGCTATCTGCAGATGAAGGATATGGTCAGTGCTGGCTTTTGGCTGAATATCATTTCGATTATTCTGGTGACTTTGATGGTGTATTTTGTGCTTCCTCTTATGTGGGGAATTGATTTGATGAGTAATCCGTTCTGATTTTGGATTTTTGATTCGGTCGTCTTTGCGAGGAAAAATTAATGACCAAAGGGAATTGTTTTTGACGCGGCAATCTCTTATGAGTACTCATTACTCTGGGATCGCCGCGCTTTGCTCGCGATGACGAATAGTCACTGATGTTTGGTTCATTTCGACATTCGATATTCATCATTCGGCGTTCGATATTAGCTTATTTACGATTTAAGAATTGGGATTTACTACATCTTTGATTCTCTGAGGTTTAAATTGATTTGTCCGTCTTTGCGAGGAAGAATCAATGACCAAAGGGAATTGAATTTGACGCGGCAATCTCTTTTAAATGCTCATTACTATTAGATCGCCGCGCTTTGCTCGCGATGACGAATAACAACGAGCTTGTGTGCCTCAGCTTCGTGATGACGAATAACAATGAAATTGCTTCATCGTGCCTCCTCGCAAAGACGCCAAAAAATTGTCTGTTGTGCCGCTGAGCCTTTGCGGGAGTTACATTACAATCCATCCCACAATCCCCCTATTTCGTCACATATTTTTGCTAAGCCATTCGACTCCGACTAATCTTGAACTATCAATTAGAAAGAGAATTAATGAACACCAGGAAAGTCTTTTATTTGCTGATACTTTTGGCTTTTATTTACAATCTCATGCTACTCTACACGCATGGAAAAGAGCAAGGAGAAACGGAAAAGACTACACAGAACATCAAGACGAATCTAATTGAATCAAGGTAGTTTAACGTATTTAATACTAGTGAATTATGAAGTCAAACAGATTTGTATTTAGAGATTTAGAATGGTGGATCACCACCTTAGTTTTTTTGATTATAGTGCTGACTAATATCGTCATCAGCATGACTTCCAATCATTACCCGGTGGGGAAGTTTTTCGGGATCGTCTTTCTGCCAATTGTCCTATATATAGGCTTTTATGTGATGCACTTGATCGTAATCCCAAAATTCCTGAAGGATAAAAATGTGCTTCATTTGGTATTATACAGCATCTTGACGGCTGTAGTGACTGCCGCACTTTCAGGTGGCTGTGCCGGAGTCAACGGCGTAAATGCAGAAAGATTCTTCCGCTTTTACCTCAGTACCATAGCACTCTATTCCGGGTATTTGGTCACAGCTATTTTACTGCGAAAGATGTTTTTACCACCAGTGTTCAAGGACTTCCAGCTATACAACAGCATCAGGTTATTTATGATTTTCCTCTTCGTGAGCATCTTCTTATTTGCTTCCCGACTCTTTGTAAATGAGGTGATTCTGGTTATTTTCTTAGCAATCATTCCTGCTATAGCTTTCTTTGTTCTCTATAATTATTTTCTACTATATAGAAATAAACTAGAAGGCAACATCATAGCCTACCGTTGGTTTCTTTGGGCATTGATCAGTATCATCGGCTTTATTTTCCTCGCGATATCCATAGACCAAAACGTACCCGAAATTTTGCTCTTGGGTATAGGAATGATAATGATTCTGGTTTTTGTGATTTTCCCTCTTTCCAATCTGATTTTTAAAAAATACGACGACTATGTTGGCAAAATTGATCACTTGTCTGTGCAGGTAAACCAAAGCACAGCCAACCTCAGTTTTCTAAGATCCCAGATCAATCCGCACTTTCTCTTCAATGCACTGAACACGCTCTATGGAGCTGCGCTGATGGAAAATGCCGAAAAGACTTCGGATGGGATTCAGAAGCTTGGCGACATGATGCGCTTTATGCTTCACGAAAATCAAATGGATAAAATCCCGCTTACCAGAGAAATTGATTACCTGAGAAACTACCTGGATCTGCAGATGTTGCGCTTTAAAAATGAGTCAAATCTGGATGTGGAAATCAAATTGTCTGACGACATCTGTGAGGGTAATATTGCGCCTATGTTGTTGATTCCATACGTAGAAAATGCTTTCAAACATGGAATAAGCACCAAAAGTAAGTCTTGGATCAAGATCAATCTGAGATGTCTTCAAGGCTCAGTTCATCTGGATGTGGTGAATAGTATTCATCCCAAAAAGCAAACGGAAGATCCTCGGGATGAATCAGGAATAGGTTTGGAAAATGTCAAAAGCAGACTGGCACATTTCTATCCACAAAAACATAATTTAGCCATCGTATCAAATGACACAGAGCATTTCGTTCATTTGTCAGTACAATTATCCTGATATGATTCAAGCCATAGCAATAGACGATGAAAATATGGCTTTGGAGGTCATTAAAGCGCATGCCTCCAAAGTCCCGTTTTTAGATTTGGTACAAGTTTTCACCGATGGAGTTGTGGGTTTGGAATATATCAAATCAAATTCTGTTGATTTAGTTTTTCTCGATATCAATATGCCTGATATTTCGGGTGTGGAGCTGGCTGCACTACTGCCCAAGGAAACTCAGGTTATCTTCACTACGGCCTATTCGGATTACGCAGTTCAGGGTTTTGAACTCGATGCACTCGACTATTTATTGAAGCCATTTAGTCTGGTGAGATTTCTCAAAGCCTGTCAAAAAGCTCAGGAATGGCTGGAACTTCAGCCGAGTAATGAACCGCAGTTTATCTATGTGAAAACTAATGAAGGGCAGTTTAAAGTACGATTTGATGAGCTCATGTGCTGTGAGGCCACAGGGAATTACGTGACATTTCACCTGAGAAATGAAAAGCTGCTAAGTAGAATTACACTTGCAGAAATAGAGAAAGAGCTTCCCTCCTTCTTTCTCAAAACGCATCGGTCTTATATCGTGAATATGAAGCTGGTGGATAAGGCTGAGCGGCATCAACTAGTAATCGAAATCAGCTCCTTTCCTGTAAGCAGTACTTATTTGGAGCAGGTGATGGAGAAGTTTGAAAATAAGTGAGTTGGTTTTGTGGGGAGACAGCATTATTGCGTCTTGACTTTTTGCTTCTTTTGCGTCAAGGCAAAAGAAGGTAATGAAAAGAGTCATAGAGTGAAGTCAATACCTAAGAGATATATCTATCCCTACTTACATGCCGAAATTAATATTAGATCAAATTCACATCAATTCTTTCTACGATGTAGCAAATTATATATCAAAAAGGCTCCATGTACTCCTTTTTATAGTTCAGGGGCGTTTTGCCAATGCGGTCTTTGAATTGCTTATTGAAATTGGAGAGTGTAGGAAAGCCACTTTCGTAGCAAACCTGACTGATGTTCAGATCTTCGTCATGAAGCAATTTTCGGGCATTGCTGATTCTCACATCACCCAGAAAATCTGAAAAGGATTTATTCACTCGAGTTTTAAAATACCTGCTAAAAGCACTTTCAGACATATTTGCTAAAGATGCCACGTCCTGTAGGGTAATTTTTTCTTTGAAGTTCTTCAGGACATATTCCAGTATTTCGGAGATTTTGTCTTTTTCATGTGCGGTATAATTACTCTTGTAATTTATATGGGTAATGGGTTCAAGTTCGGTGGAATGTGCCAGCACCTCCAAGATCTCCAAGAGGCCTATTATACTCGCACCGCCTTTGCGATGAACGAGTTCCTTCATCATTTTCGTCACGATCCTATTAGTCTGGCCAGTGATTTCCAATCCCCTGCCAGCTTTTGCCAGCAATTTCCCTATTTCCTCAAATTCCTCTTTTTCCAAAGCGTCTTTTCCCAAGAAGCTTTCAGGAAAATAGATGACAATATCATGTGTATCCAATCCATTTTCAGGATCAAAGTAAGCATTATCACTTCGCCAGACATGAGGAAGATTAGGGCCGGTAAGCACCAGGTCTCCTTCCTTAAAAGGCTTCATATGATCGCCGATATATCGGGTTCCCCTACCCTTCAAAATGACATTCAACTGATATTCTTCATGAGAATGCCAGTATTTATCTAAGTAGGATTCCCTCAATTCCTTGATAACAAAGACCTTATTCTCGGGTATTTTTGATTTCTGTAAGGGCTTCTTCATCGATTATATCTGATTTATTGTATTATTCCTTTGCATTGGAGACGTAATTAATCATAATTCAGTCATTTTTCAAGCTAAAACAGGGAGAATTCGTGGTAATAATACGTGTATTTAGTAAGCTGAAAAATATATTAATCGTAACATGAATTTGAAAACCCCCAAATTACCTAAGTCACCCTATTTTAGTCTGGTGATTTTAATGCTTGCTTTCCTCGCGGGATGCGGTGGCAAAAGCAGCAAAAACTTTCTTTCATCCACGGACTCTAGGCGTGTAGAAATTCTAGTTCTAGGTCATGAAAGCGAGCATCACAATTCAGAGAAATTGATGATGTATCTACAAACACCCCTCTTCCAAAAGGGAATTAACCTCACGTACACAACAGATGTAAATGATCTGAATGAGACCACGCTCAATAATTATGATGGCTTGATGATCTATGCCAATCATGAAAAAATCACGCCGGAGCAAGAGTCTTCACTGAAGTCTTATATAGAAGGTGGTAAAGCATTAATTCCTCTTCACAGTGCTTCGTTTTGCTTTCAGAATTCTCCTTGGTACATAGAGGCAGTGGGCGGACAGTTCAGCACGCATGGTACCGGTGATTTCACTGCCACTATTGTAGATGCAACTCATCCAGTGATGCAAGGTATCTCTGAGTTTGAAACTTGGGATGAAACATACGTGCATAGTCAGTTGAATCCTGATATGAACATCCTGATGGAACGTGTAGAAGGAGATAAAAAAGAGCCTTATACATGGGTTCGCGATCAGGGAAAAGGCCGAGTATTCTATACCGCATATGGTCACAATGAGAAGACTTGGGAGAAAAAAGAATTCCAAAACCTTGTAGCTAATGGTATCCTTTGGGCTGTTGGTGATAAAGTGAATAAGCTTTTGACAGAATACGATGTTCCTACGCCGACCTTTGAAGATGCTGATATCCCCAACTATGAGAAGAGAGATCCAGCACCTAGCTACCAGTTGCCACTTTCTCCAGAAGAATCAATGAAGCTGATTCAGTTGCCTGTGGGCTTTGAATTGGAGCTTTTTGCATCTGAACCTATGATCATCAATCCAATGGCAATGGCCTGGGATGAGCGTGGTAGATTGTTTGTTTTCGAAACAACTGATTATCCAAACGAAATCCGCAAAGAAGGCGGGGACGATAAAATTAAGATCCTGGAAGACACTGACGGAGACGGCAAAGCGGATAAAGTGACTGTATTCGCAGAAGGACTGAATATCCCTACCAGTATGACCATGATTAATGGTGGAGTTCTGATCTCCATGGCTCCGGATTTTATTTTCCTAAAGGATACTGATGGCGATGATGTCGCTGATGTAAAGGAAGTAGTAATGACCGGCTGGGGCAAAAGCGATACTCACGCTGGCCCATCAAACCTAAAATACGGATTTGACAATAAGGTGTGGGGAGTTTTGGGTTACTCAGGCTTCAAAGGTGAAGTAAGCGGTGTATCTCACTCTTTCTCACAGGGAGTTTACCGATTCAATCCTGACGGCACTAACCTGGAATATTTGGGACATACCAGTAATAATACTTGGGGATTGGGTTTCACAGAGGATTTCGAAACATTCATCTCCACCGCAAACGGGCAGCACTCTGTCTATTTCTCCATGGCAAATAACTTCCTGAAAAGACCAATCTATCAGGGATCTGCGAATACAGTGCATGGAATTGATACACATTATGACATGCCACACTTGACTCCTTTCTTGAGGCAAGTGGATTGGCATGGTAGCTACACAGCTGCTGCCGGGCATAACTTCTACACTGCAAGAAGCTTCCCTGAGAACTACTGGAACAGCATAGCTTTCGTAGCGGAACCTACCGGACGTGTGCTTCACAATGCCAAAATCCTTCCTGAAGGATCGGGCTACACTGAGAAAAACAACTTCAATATCTTGGCGAGTTCTGACGAATGGTTCTCCCCAGTTCATGCGGAAGTAGGTCCTGATGGATCCCTTTGGGTAGCTGACTGGTACAACTTTATCATACAGCACAATCCTACGCCAAGAGGCTTTGAAAATGGGGAGGGTAATGCCTACATCAACCCTATGCGTGACCGTGAGCATGGTAGAATCTATCGTGTTACTTATAAAGGTGGTGAACCATCCAAAATCTTCAATTTGAAAGATGCTGAATCTGATGAGCTTTTGGCCGCCATAGAAAGTGAAAACATGTTCTGGAGATTGACCGCTCAGCGATTGATCGTAGAATCCAAGGACTTGGATGTACTAGAAGGGCTGTATGATATCATCAACAATCAGCAAGTAGATGCCATTGGAATCAATGGCCCTGCTGTCAATGCACTTTGGGCACTTCATGGTCTGGGGGTATTGGATGGAAATAATGCAGAAGCTCAGCAAGTAGTAGAGAAAGCACTTAGCCATCCTTCTGCTGCAGTTCGCAAGAATGCACTTCGTGTACTTCCAAAAAACCCTTCAGCGATGTCGGCTATTTTAGCTGGTAATCTGCTTCAAGATCAGGATCTGCACACTAGAAAGTATGCCTTTCTTGCAGCTTCTGAGATGCCATTTTCTGAAGATGTAGCCAAAAAGCTTTTGGAAGCCACGAATGACGAGGGTAATCAGCAAGATGCTTACTTACCACAGGCTATTTTCGCAGCCGTACTTGCTCATCCTACTGCTTTTGCAGAGAGAG
Source organism: Algoriphagus persicinus (assembly GCF_035156415.1). Taxonomy (NCBI): domain Bacteria; kingdom Pseudomonadati; phylum Bacteroidota; class Cytophagia; order Cytophagales; family Cyclobacteriaceae; genus Algoriphagus; species Algoriphagus persicinus. Next base: position 25,884 of record NZ_JAYEEY010000006.1, on the reverse strand, counting down.
AAAGTGCAAGTGCAATGCAGGATGTGGAAGGTCAGGAATTGAGCCTCGCTGATAGAATCTCCAGAAGCTTAGTAGCTGAGCAATACAATTTGGATCAGAGAAACAGCATTCTTTTCCCGCCGGATCCTGTCGGAAAGGAGATTGATATTAAGATTATTGTTTCCAAAGGTAATGATCCTATGAGAGGTATTTTGGCAGCACAAGGTAATGGCACGAATGGTTACAGCTTATACATCTATCAGGACGCTGTTCATTTTGCAGTAGCTCAGGAAGGCAAAGTAGAGATCATCAGCTCCCGCAAAAATATGCCGGAGGAGCAATTCACCATTGATGCTTCCTTGAAAGAAGATGGACGTATGTCTCTGAAAATAGACGGAGATGAAGTAGCCAAAGGCAAAACCAAAGGCTTATTTACAGAACAGCTAACTCCTACTAGAATTAGAGTGGGGCAAGATGATAGCAGAAATCGTATTGGAAAATACGAAGGAGATTGGTGGTTTAATGGTCGCCTGAGCAATAAGTCTAGTTTGGCTTTGCGCAAACCAGGTGCTGGAGTGGTGCAGGAAACTGCCACTGCTGAAGCTAAACCTACGACTAATGCTGCTGGTGGTGCAGTCATCAAAATCGCTGTAGTTCCTCACGAGATGAAGTTCAATAAGACGCTGATCATAGTGAAAGCTGGAACACAGGTGACGATTGACTTCGAAAATCCTGACTTCATGCAACATAATATGGTGATCGGTAAAGCCGGTTCATTGGAGATTATTGGTAAAGCAGCAGATGAACTTGCACGCGATCCAAAAGGTGCAGAGCAGAATTTCGTGCCTAAGATTCCAGAAGTGATCGTAGCTACTAGGCTGGTAGATCCAAACGGGAAAGAATCTTTAGTCTTCACAGTGCCAAATGAGCCAGGAGAATATCCATTTGTTTGTACAGTTCCAGGTCATTGGAGACTGATGAACGGAATCATCAAAGTAGAGTAATAGATGAGTTTAAACGTAAAATTCGGGGTAAGTACCTGGTTATGGACTTCCCCTTTCAGTTCAGAAACACTTTCTCTTTTGCCTAAAATAAAGGGCTTTGGCTATGATGTTGTGGAAATCCCTGTAGAAGATCCAGCATTGATAGATATTAAAGAAGTAAAACAAGCACTTAGCGATAACGGCCTAGAGGCCGTTATCTGCGGGGCTTTTGGTACAAGTAGAGACTTCACCAATGAAGACGCTTCATTTCACAAAACTAGTTTTGACTATTTGGATCAATGCTTTGAAATAGCGGCGGGTTTGGGATCCAACTTCGTAGCCGGACCTATGTATTCTGCTGTGGGAAAGGCCAGGTTGGTTTCACCTGAGCAGAAAAAAGTAGAGTGGAATCGAGCAGTGACCAACCTTAGAATAGTCTGTCGAACTGCCCGGAAGTTCGGTTTGGATATCGCTTTAGAAACGCTCAATCGCTTCGAGACAGACCTAATCAATACCTGTGAGGAATTGATGCGATTGATTGCTGATATCAATGAGCCAGAAGCAAAGGTGATATTGGATGGCTTCCACATGAATATAGAGGAACCAAATCCAGAAGCTGCCATCCGTAAAGCTGGAGATAAATTGATTCATTTTCAGGTTTCTGAGAATTATAGAGGAACACCGGGAACGGGAATAACTCCTTGGGATGCATATAAGCGTGGCCTGGAGGCGATCAATTATCAGGGTGTAGTCTCTATAGAAAGTTTCACCCCTGATGTAAAAGAGCTAGCAGGTGCGGTGTGTATATGGAAGCCTTTGGTACCCTCTCAGGATGGTTTCGCAAAGGAAGGACTTGAGTTCTTGAAAAAATGGGCGGCGGAATAAATTGAAGAATTAAGATCTAAGAATTACAAGCTCAACTTATACAGTGAAGTTCACGAGTTAGGCTGCCTAATTCTAAAATCCGTAGAAATCAGAAAAATCTTCCTCAGAAGGTTTTCAAAAAAGGATAACTACTAACTGAGATCATCTTTTTTAACACTTGAAATAGAATATCATGAGTAAGAAACAATTTAATATCGCAATTATAGGACTTGGATTTGGCGCCGAGTTTATTCCGATCTATCAAAAGCATAAACTGGCGAATATGTATGCTATCTGCCAAAGAAATAAGGAGAAGGCTGAGGAAATCGGCAAAGCATTCGGCATAGAGAAAGTATATACGGATTACGATGAATTGCTAAAAGACCCTAATGTCGATGCAGTTCATATCAATACACCAATTCAAAACCATGCAGAGCAATCGCTAAAAGCCCTTAGGGCTGGCAAGCACGTAGCTTGTACGGTTCCTATGGCTACTTCTGTAGAAGACTGTAAGAAAATAGTGGAAGAGGTTCAAAGAACGGGCTTGACTTATATGATGATGGAGACGGTGATTTATAGCCGTGAATTCCTTTTCGTCAAAGAAATGTATGAGAAGGGAGAATTAGGTAAAATCCAGTTCCTAAGAGCTTCTCATCAGCAGGAAATGGCTGGCTGGCCAGGCTATTGGGAAGGCCTCCCTCCTATGCACTACGCTACGCACTGCGTGGGACCTGTTTTGGCTTTGCCAAAAGCTCAGGCTGAATACGTGTCATGCTTAGGTTCAGGACGTATAGACGAGAACTTGATTCCTAAGTACGGATCTCCTTTCGCTATCGAAACCTGTCATATCAAATTCAAAGATTCTGATTTAGCAGCTGAAGTGACTAGATCACTTTTCAATACAGCGAGACAGTACCGGGAGAGTTTTGATGTGTACGGCTCTAAAAAGTCCTTTGAGTGGACTTTGATTGAGCACGAGGATTCTGTAATACACACTGGAGAAAGTCCTGAGAAAGTCAAAATCCCTGATTATGGGCATTTGCTTCCTGAGGAAATTGCGGCCTTCACCACAGCTGGGGTATATGATGGTGATGACAATCAGCACTTGTCATTTATCCAAGGTTCGGGACACGGTGGATCTCATCCACATTTGGTGAATGAATTCTTAAATGCTTTGACCGAGGAAAGAGCACCTTATCCAGACGCACAAGAATCAGCCAATATTACCTGCGTAGGTATTTTGGCACATGAATCAGCCATGGATGGCGGCAGGATTATTCCCCTGCCGGAGTTTACATTTAAAAAATAAGATAGTAAGTCCACGGACTATAAACTTTAAAATAGATTGGGTTACAAGACTAAAAAAGGTGGCTGAACGTTCGGCCACCTTTTTTCATTTTTATAGATAGATCGGGTTATTAACAACTTTTACTTGGTAATCGAATCAATAAGACTACTTCTTCACTCGGGTACCCTCCGCATCAAACATACCCATAAGGTCACCTTTGGCTTTGTCATCATCTACCTTGGTCAATGATAGGGTAACATCGTAACCACTGATATTGAAAGCTGTATTAATTACATCACCGCTGATAGTGGCAGAACTCATTTTTTTCTCTTCAGTAGCACCTTCTTCCACGAAATAGCCGGTAGTCTTGCCATCTTTTGTCTCGAATCGAATCGGGATCGTAGCATCGCCATTCGGGGTTCCTTTGATTAATACACTCCACTTACCTTCAAAATATTGAGGGGAAGAAAAGGAGGCAGCTAGTGCAAAACTTAAGGATAGCATGAAGATTATGCTAGCCATAATTAATTTAGTTGATTTCATGAATTTGGTTTTTTGAGTCCTATTGTAATTTTTAGATACAATAAAAATAAATTATTCTACGCTACAAATTTTTAGTGGGAAAACTTTGGGAAAATTAATATTTTAGACATAATATCGCCAAAGAAGCTGGTAGCTGGAGCCTTTGATTCTTAAAGTAAACTCTTCCTTATTCAATCGCAAAGACGTGTATAATCGAACCTCAAGCCATTAATTCATTCATCATCACTTTTTTCAGCTGTTTGGGAGTTTCTATATTTCTCCTGATAGCTGCTGAAATATCCGAGGTTGCAATTGATTAGGAAGTTCAGATTTAGTAATAAACGCTGAGCGCATTATTGGATAGGTATTTTGCAACTCATTATTCAACTATGATTAAATCACTAGCAATATTTTTAGTATCTCTCCTATTTATCGGTTGCAGGGAATCAGAAAACCCTCAGTTAACTGTAATTCCTGAAAATGGTATTGAAATAGGAGATCAGGTATGGATGAAAAAAAATCTAGATAGTAAGACCTTCAAAAATGGAGATGAGATTTTACAAGCAAGTAATCAAGCTGAATGGAATAAGGCCTATTCTGATCAAAAACCTGCTTGGTCCTACTATGACAATTTAGAAGAAAACGGGCAGGTTTACGGATTGATTTATAATTACTATGCTATTGTAGATTCTAGAGGATTAGCTCCAAATGATTGGAGAATTCCAACAATTTCAGATTGGAATGAGCTATTTAATTCCAATGGAGGTACGCTATCGGCTGGAATAAAACTCAAAAGTGTTGGATACTGGATTCAGGATACCGGTACCAACGCGAGTGGTTTTAATGCTCTTCCAGGAGGACAAAGATATATTGCAGGTTATTTTGGAGCAAAGGGATTTATTGCCTCATTTTGGACATCGAGCTTCGAAAAGAATGGAGATATAGTCACCGTTGGGATTTCAGATCTTTCTGAAGATTCTAAAATTTTCGTATCCACTTCCAATCCGGCTTACTTTTTTCCGTCGCAAGAATTGCCTGGCTTTTATGTGAGATGTGTTTATGAATAAAAATGGTTAGACGATTATTTTAATCACTGCGTCTTAGATAAAAAACGCTAGAATGACCTACGCTACCAAAGTTACTTTGCACATATAGGAAAGCTTGGGAGCCCTAACATACAAAAAGGGAAACATTTCTGTTTCCCTTTTTGAGCCTCCTATCGGGATCGAACCAATGACCTACTGATTACAAGTCAGAAATTGGCGTATATTTTTATTATCAGTATTATTATTAAAATATTGATTTAAAGCTAATTAAATGGTTTTATATATGTTTTTGCTTATTGTTTATTTGTGCAAATAGTGACCTTTTTTTGTGCAAATGGTATGCAAGTGGTATCTTTGGGTAAAGCTACTTTAACATGACACGAAAAAAAGACAAAGCCAAAGATCCGGTTAAGGTCAATTTATACCTTGACACTAGGCGCAAAAAAGACAATGGATCCTATCCGGTGAAAATCCGGGTTTATGACACCTCCACTAAAAAAGTCCGACTTTATACAACTGATTTTGACCTTAGTGAAAAAGATTTCAATAAGATATTTTTTCCTGAAAAAGGCCAGCGATTCAAAAAAGAAGAAACCGATATAAAAGAGGACTTGGAAGAGTTGAGGAACCATTATTCCAATAAAGTCAAACTCTTAAACTCATTCACTTTTGAAGCGTTTGAGAAATCACTTTCTATTACCTCCGGGGAATTGCTCAATGCCTTTTATCATTATGAAAGCTATATCCAAGAGCTAAGGGATTACAAGCGCATTTCCACGGCTTCGAGTTATGAGTTAAGTATGAAGGCCTTGAAAGCTTACCTTAAGGATAAGACCGGAAAGGAACCAAAAAAGCTATTGTTTCAAAATATCACAGTTAAGTTTTTAAATGACTTTGAACTTTGGATGATTGAAAAAAAGGGGAAATCCCTTACAACGGTTGGAATTTATCTTAGAGGCCTTAGAGTAATTTTTAACAGTGCTATCGAATCCAAAGCCATAGACAAGGATATTTATCCTTTTGGATCCAAGCGTTATGAGATACCAGCCTCTACCAATACCAAGAAAGCTTTTGATTCCAATGAACTCCAAACCCTATTTCAGGCTAAAGCTGAAACTAAGGAGCAGGAAAAGGCAAAGGATTTTTGGTTTTTCTCCTTTGTGTGCAATGGTATGAATATGAAGGATATTCTCCACCTAAAATGGAAAAACTTGAATAATGGTCAAATCGAATTTGTAAGGGAGAAAACCAAGCGTACCAAAAAAGCAAACTCAAAGCCTATTCAAGTACCACTAACTGATTTTGCGAAGTCATTTATTGAGAAATATGGCACTACTACACATACCCCAAACGGATTTGTATTCCCTATCCTATCGGAAAATGATAGTGCCGAAAAACAGCATTTGGCAAAGTTAAATTTCATACGATATGTAAACCAGCATATTAAAAAGCTAGCGAAAGCAAACGGATTAAATGAAAATATTTCGACCTATTGGGCACGGCATTCTTTTGCTACCACGGCAGTAAGGAAAAAAGCAAGCTTGGAATTTGTAAGTGAGGCATTAGGTCATTCCGACCTAAAAACCACTAAAAACTACTTTGCAGGGTTTGAGGATAAGACCAAAAAGGAGATCTTAGAGGATATTACCGATTTCATGCGAAAATAAAGGTTTTTAAAAAGCCTCATTTCGTTCATTAAATTCATTCAAAGCTACTTAAAACCAATGAAAAAGGATTTTCATATAGAGTTGATCTATGCGATAAACGAACCAGAGGAAGCAAAATGGGATTACTTAGACAATTTGCGGAAAGAATCGAAACTTTCAAAAGCTGGATTTATAGCTAAATTAAAGCAAGCAAAAAAAAATATTTTCACAGCTTGGGAGGATTTGGAAAAGAAATCAAAACTACGACTTCCAGATGTGGATGATTTAAGTTTTCCATATAATTCCTTCCTTTATTACCCTCATTTAAAAGACTTTTCAACTCAATTTCACGGCCATATCAATGAGCAAAATTTAAAAACCTTAGAGAATTTCATAAGGCAGTATGAATTGAGAACCCTACAAAAGGAATTTTTAAAAAAAGCTAATAAAGCTCAAAGCAGTAAGGATGACGCAGAAACAAAAAAAAATGAAGAAGGAATAAAAAATATTTTCAACTCCATGCCTATTGAGCAAGTCCGGGAGCATTTTAGGCCATTGACTGAAAAAGAGAATCCTAAAAAAATGGTTTGGATGACAAGTGAGGATTTTGAAATTTTCCTAAGTAGGTCATTTGGTAAGGTTGAGGATTTAGAAAAGCCAAAAATCAATTTAGGCCATGGTGCGAAGTTGGCACTTGTAAAGTTATTTTATCAATTCTATGAGAAGAGTCAAATTGAATATTACAGTCAAAACAGAAGCAAAGAACCGTTCCTAAATTTGCTTAAGGATGCCTTTTTAACAAAAGAGTTTAATGACTTAGATGCAAGTAATTTTAAGGCTTCAAATTCAAAATATGAATGGGATTAGTGAGGTTTTTACCTCGAATTAGATTTATTTTTTACCCTCTTTACCTTTGTTTTTACCCTCTTTACCTCGAATCAATATTGATTTTTTAGCCTTTATAGATTGCCTCCATAATCAAAAACCAATTGCGATATGGAAGCAAACCAAATTACTTTCGACAGCCTCCCAAAGGCCATGGCCACCTTATTCGAAGAGGTCAAGCAAATCAAATCCTTAATCCTGGACACCTCCACCAAAGAGGCCGGAGATCAACTCTTTACAATTCAGGAAACTGGAGAATTTCTCCACGTCAAACGGCAAACCCTTTACAGCTATGTTTCAAAAGGGATTATTCCTCACCACAAGAGAGCCGGAAGGCTTTATTTCTCTAAGAGTGAATTAATCGACTGGATTAAGTCAGGAAACAAAAGGCCGTTTGATGTAGAGGAGCAAGCACAAAAAATCATTACCAAGCGCAAAAGAAAAGGAGGAAGTCATGAATAAGAAATTCAAAGCCTCCTCCATAAGTCTCAAAGCTACTTGTGACAAGAGTAAAGATAAGCATTTTGAAATAGAACTTGAATACCTTACCAAGTTTGGACTTGCTACTATTACTCTAAAAGCTTTTCCGGTAAAGCCATTTAACACCTTAATAGAGTTTTGGGATCAGTCCTTTAAGTTCGGAACCGTCTTTTCTGAAATCGGAGATATGCGAGCGTTTCCGGCCTTTGATTATGTAATTGATAATTATTTAGAGAGCCCGGAATTTGAGCAAAGCAGAAAGGAGGCAGGGAGATGCAACTAAAGAAAAGCGAGTTTCAAAAACACCTTAAAGAGAATCTTACAAAGGTGGAAACCAAACCTCATGAAGAAATTCTCCAAGCCCTTTTGGATAGTATGGAGAAGGTGGATTTTATGACCAAAGCATTCCCGGAATTAAAGAATCTTCAAGATAAAATCAATGACTTAAGTGAGTTTCTTTCAAATCAGCCAGACATAGAAACGGATGAATGCAAAGCCAAACGAGAGGAAATGAAGGATCTAAATGATAAGATCAATTCCATGAAATTAAAGGAAAAGCACTATCTAGTTATTTCAGTAGAGGAGATTCTAAAGAAGGCTAAATCCCAAAAATTAGGGCTTTGCCTGAATGGAAATTTCGTGTACCTCTACAATGGGGAATTTTGGAAAAACATAGAGCAAAAAACCATTGAAAATTTTCTTGGTGAAGCTTCTCAACTATTGGGAATTGAAAAATTTACAGCCAAGTATTTTATTTTCAGAGAGAGGCTTTATAAACAGTTTACAGCTTCAGGTTATTTACCTACCCCACCAAAGCCAAAAAATAAAGTTCTTATTAATCTAAAAAATGGAACTTTTGAAATATCCGAAAAACCGATTTTAAGGGCTTTTGCCCCTACCGATTTCATGAGGTATCAATTACCCTTTGCCTATAATGAGAAGGCCACAGCACCCAAATTTGAGGCTTATTTGAACAGGGTATTACCGGAGAAGGATAAACAAGAAGTCCTATGCGAATATTTGGGATATATTTTTATTCCAAGCCAGCATTTAAAACTCGAAAAAGCCCTATTCCTATACGGTGGAGGCGCAAACGGAAAATCAGTCCTTTACGATATTATCCGAGCCCTTTTAGGAGATCAAAACACAAGCGAATACTCCCTTCAATCCCTAACCGATGTAAGTGGTTATTCCCGGGCGCAAATAGCAGACAAATTAGTGAACTATGCCACCGAGATAAATGGCAGGCTTGAAAGCTCAAAGTTTAAGGCCTTAGCCTCCGGGGAACCAATGGAAGCTCGCTTGCCTTATCGAGATCCTTTTATCATTGAGAACTATGCCAAATTGATTTTCAATGCAAATGAACTTCCAAAAGAGGTGGAATTTACACACGGATTTTTCAGGCGGTTTTTGATCATTCCTTTTGAAGTGACCATTCCAGAAAAGGAACAAAATAAAGGCCTAGCCAAAGGAATAATTCAAGAAGAATTGCCTGGAGTATTTAATTGGGTTTTGACTGGATTAAAGAGGCTTTTAGTAAATGGTAAGCTTTCTCAAAGTCCTTCCATTGATAATGCCTTAGAGGATTTCAAGACCGAATCCGACACGGTAAAACGGTTTTTACAGGAAAACGGCTTTACTCCCGATTCTGAAAAAAAGATCCTACTCAAAGACCTTTACCCTCAATACAGGGAATTTGCTTTAGAGGATGGAAATAAGCCCCTATCCAAGTCCAATTTCAAAAAGCGATTGGAGGCAAATAAGATTTTTGTCAATAGAGAAAGCGAAGGACTGCAAGTCTATGTTTCACATAAAGATTCTGAAAATGGAAACCCTATCTTTTGAAAAACAAAGAAGTAGGATTGCACCTCTTTGCCCGTGTGGGAGATCCAATAAGGATGGCAAATTTGCACCATTTAAAGGTTTTCAGGATAAAGGCTATTGTCATTCATGCGGTGAAACCTTCATACCTCAAAATAAAGAAGAGGGCACTAAAAAGCCCTTTTCTCCTTTGCCTCCTAAGCCTATTTCCTACATTGATCCAAAGGTATTGGAAGCCACTTTGCAAGCCTATGAAACGAATAATTTCTTCTTATTCCTGAAATCCACCTTTGGCAAATCCTTAGCCATGCAAGCGGTGGAAGCCTATAAAATCGGAACCTCCACGGCACGACCGGGCGCAAATGTTTTTTGGTATGTGGATGCAAAAAACCAAATAAGAGGAGGCAAAATAATGCTATACAACGCAAGCACCGGGAGGAGGAAAAACTTCTTTTCATGGAGCCATTCCCGGCTAAAGTTGGAAGGCTTCAATTTAAAACTTTGCCTATTTGGTGAACACCTCCTTAGAACTGATCCTTCGAAAAGTGTGGGAATAGTAGAGAGCGAAAAAACGGCCATGATTGCCAGCATAGTTTTCCCGGAGTTGATTTGGCTTGCAAGTGGAGGTAAAGAAGGCCTCACTCCTACCAAGTTCGAAAGCCTACGAAACCGGAATGTGTTTCTATTTCCTGACCTAACCAAACCCGGAGACCCTAAGAATTGCTTTGATCATTGGGTAAAGGAAATCAAGAAGATCGAAGGGATCATTCCGGGATTTTTTGAGGTATCGGATTTTTTCGAGAAAAGAGCCAGCATAGAAGAAAAGGAAGCGAGTTTGGATTTAGCGGACTATATTCTTACTAATGACTGGAAGCCAGAAAATGAACGAAATGAACAAAATGAACCCTCACAAAAAACAATTATAAAAAATGATGAATCCTTATCTACAAGAGAAATTGAAAGCCTTAGAAGCCGAATTGATCAAAGAAGAAACCAGAGCAAAGCAATTTGGAGAAAAATTAAAGTGGTACGAAACCAAATTAGAAATCTCCTTATTCCTGAAGAAGCAATTCGAGCAAATAAGGAACTACTTAAAGCAGTCCGAGGATGGTGATAATTTCCGTAAATTACGGTAGAAATACGAAGAAAATTTAAACTGAGGTAATATGAAATACTTTGCATTTATTTTGATCACTATATTTTTTTTTGCCTGCCAAAGCGAAAATAAAACTGAAGAAATCAATCCCATATATTACGTTCAGGTTTACAATAAGCAGGATTCAAAAATAGAAAGAATTTTAGGTAAGGAATTTGGAGAATTACAAGAAATAAATTCTGAATTTGTTTTCGATGATTCATCAGCATACGTCTTTGCATGGGAATTTACGGAAGTAATAAGGGAGTCTTTCAAAGACGAACCGGAGTTCTTGCCTCAGATTAATGGATTCAAACTTTATAATTCGGAAATGACTGAAATAACAAAATCGGTAACTTTTGAGGGCATTAAAAACTATCCAAACCAATTAAATTAAGAATTTAATAATGTCAAAGTTTCAAGCTGGAAATCCGGGAAAGCCTAAGGGAGCGAAAAACAAAGTCAATTCTCAGATGAGGGATTTGATCCAAGGTTTATTTGACTCGAATTATGAGACAATCCAAGAGGACTTGGACAGCTTAGAGCCAAAAGACCGTTTGAAATTCCTATCTGATTTATTGCCTTACCTATTGCCTAAACTTCAATCCACGACATACAGGCAAAAACTGGATTTGGATAGCATGAGCGAAGAGGAATTGGATTTATTGATAAATAGGATAGCCAATGAATAGCGAGGCGAAGAAAGCGATATTGAAGGCTTTAAGCCATGGCCAAATATCGGGAGAAGAGGCTAAGAAATTAATTTCTTCAAATGGGTATATGGTTTTGAATTTGTCTGAAAGTGGAGGCGAAGAAATGAGCAATAGTATTAATGAGATCCTAGATAGGATGCCAGCTTTAAAAACTTATTTCCAAACAATAATTTCACTAGGCAAAGGGATTAAGCCATGAAGAAAATAAAGAATTTTAGAGCCACAGTATTAAAAAACCTCCACCACGGCAAAATTTCTAAGGATGAGGCAAAGGAATGTTTGAAAAGAGGATTTGGTAATATTGAACTGCCATTATTCTTTGAGTTTGAAGAAAAAGACCCTATGAGAGCATATATTCAGGGACTTGAAAAAATTGGCTTAATTAATCCTTTATTTCGAGAATAGACTTTTACTAATTTTTAATCTTAATCTTTTAAAAAATACACCATGGAAAATTGTCCAAACTGTGATTCTAAAATCAGCACCTCAATATTTAATGAAAATTTACCTCTAAGTGATAATGAAGTAAAACTAGTTAATAGATTCACTGATAACTCGAGTGAAGGATATTGTCAAAAATGTAACGATAAAAATAAATTACTAAACCAAGCAAATAAAAGTTTCTTCACTTTAAAAAATGAATTAACCATTTTAAAAAATAATCAAATTGAAAAACTAGGTAAAATTTCCGTAAATATTCCAATATCTACCCTTCAAAATCCTCAAGATTGGAAATATAAAAGTATTGAAATGGTATCAGCGCAAATGGTATCAGGAACAGGAATCATTTCTGAAATTGCGTCAAACTGGACTGATTTTTTTGGAACGGATTCAGGATACTATAATGAAAAGATAAAAAGTGCTGAAGAAAAATGTAAAAGCATACTTAGAGCAGAAGTAATAAAGATTGGAGGAAATGCCATTCTTGGAACTGACATTGATTATTCGGAAGCGGGAGCAGGAAAAGGAATGCTTATGGTTTGTATGGCTGGAACAGCCGTAAAAATAACCAACCTAGATGAATTAGATTACAATAAGGAAGCCTTAGAGGAAATTGATAGTTTACTAAAGGCAATAGACGAGACACAATTGAAAATTCAAGAATTGTCTGAGTTCAAAGTTCCTGCATAATGGATACTATGCCATAAGAAAAATGACTTCTATATTAAAAATATAGGCATTACTCAAATAGACCTTAAAAGACTCCCTAAGTACCTATTTTTATGCAAATGGTGTGCAAATAAAAAAAGCACTTAGCAAAAATTAATGCTAAGTGCTTGATAATTAAGAGCCTCCTATCGGGATCGAACCAATGACCTACTGATTACAAGTCAGTTGCTCTACCAGCTGAGCTAAGGAGGCTTATTCTGTAATGGTGATGCAAATATAGCCCTTCACTTTATTTGCTCCAAACCCTCAGAAAAGAAAAGTCCTATCTTCCTTATTCTGAGTGAGAAAAATTTAAAACTCCCTTAATATTGACAGCTTACTCTTCAATTTCCCGATCTCCTCTTCTGCTTTTTGAATTTTAAGGTCAAACTGATCTTTCAACTTGTCTGCAGTTTTGGAGGCAGCGAAGAATTCCAAGTTGTTTTTCCAAAGTGTGATATTATTCTCCAACTCAGAAATTTGCTTTCGAATACCATGCTCTTTTTTATTCAGCGTCTTCACTGAATTAGGATCTGACTGAAGCCTGTTCAAGTTCAACCGGAACAAGAACTCTTCTCTCCCTGCACCTTCCGGACTCAATTTCTCCAAGTATAGATCTACAGCGGTTTTGAATTGTGCTTGTATCTCTTTCATGGCCTTTCTTGGCACAAAGCCTAGATCATTGAAATCGCCTACTAATTTGGTTAAAGCTTCTTCGGAAACTTCACCACTTGCAGCAGCATCCGTAATCTGCATACAAATAGCCTGCTTGCTTTCCAGGTTTTCTTCAAACTCAGCATTGGATTGTTTATTGGAATCTCTCCTATTATCAAAGAAGGTATCACAAGCCAGCTTAAAACGCTTGTAAAGACTGTCCCTACTTTTCTCTGGAGTTGGCCCAAGTTTTTTCCAATCTTGCTGTAACTTGACTAACGCATTGGCTGTATTTTGCCAATCTGTATTATCTTTTAGTTCTTCTGCTTTGGTAATTAATTCCTCTGCTTTTGCTTGATTAGTAGCTCGAATCTCATCTAACTCTTTGAAGAATAAATTCTTATTATGAAAAAATTGCTTGAAAGAAGCCCAAAATGCCTTATTAATTTCCTTACCGGATTCTCTAGGTACTGGTCCTATTTTCTCCCAGAGTTTCTGGATTTCCAAGATCTCTTTAGTCTTGATATTCCAATCTCGGATTCTATCTGCTTTGAATTCAGCGAAGGGCTTTAATGCGGCTATTAAAACTTCTTTTTGATCTTGATTAACTTTGAAAACTTCCTTTTGGCCTTCATAAAAATCTTTTCTTCGATCATAAACTGCATCGGATGCACCTTTAAATTTTTGCCATAACGCTTCCTGTTCATCTCTAGGCACAGGACCAATGTGCTTAAATTCCTCATGAAGTTCATTCAAAGCTTTGATAGCATCCTTCAGGTCTTTGACATCTTTCAATGCCTCAGCTTTCCCTACCAGCTCTAATTTGCTCTCTAGGTTTTTCTTACGATCAAGTTCTTTAAGCTCAAAATAGATACTTCGATTGTCATAGAAGCGATCCATTAGTGCATTGTAGCTTGCCCAAAGACTTCTGTTTTGGGAGGGCGGAACCTGGCCTATACTTTTCCACTCTTCTTGTACAGCTTTGATCGTAGCCATACTCAAGGTGGTTTCTTCTCCATCGACTAGCTCTCGAAGTTTATTTAGCAATTCCGTCTTAGCTGCCAAATTCGTTTCCTTTTTATTCTCGGCCTCTTTGCGAAGCGCTCCCAGTTGATGACGGTATTCGTAGTAGTAGGTATTGAATTCTTTCTCTTCATCGCTTGGACGGAAGTCAAAATCATCTTCTACTCCACCTTCTGCTTTGAATTTCTCTAGAGCTTCGTCTTTTTCCTTATGTATAAATTCATCAAATGCCGCCTTGATTTCATGGACTAGCTTATCGATTCTGTATATATTTTCTTGTTTAACCTTGCTCTTTAGCAAAGCTACTAGCTCGATTTTGGAAAGTGTAGTGACATCATTCTCCTCTTCCGCATGTTCTTCATCTTCCTCTTCATCCTCTGATTTATCGTCTTCAGAATCTGAGTCTGCAGCTGGCTCGGCAGCTACATGAGTTTCCTCTGCTGTGTCCGGGGAACTTACTTCTTCAACAATATTTTCTGTGGGAGCGATTGAGTCCTCATTTGTAGTGGACTCAACGATTTCGGATGACTTGATTTTTACTCCGGTATTTTCCTCGGCTGAAGCTTCTGCTGCTGGTTGCTCGATGGTTTCTGAAGGCTCAACTTTCTCCTCGGATATAGGATCCTCCACAAGAGATTCAACTTCAGCCGCATCTTCTGCTGCTGGTTGCTCGATGCTTTCAGAAGGCTCAGCTTTCTCCTCGGATACAGGTTCCTCTCCTAGAGATTCTACTTCAGACTCAGACTCGCTAGTCTGATCAGCTACAATATCTTCGTTGGCTTCAGAATTAGGTTCTTTTTCGATACCCTTTTCCTCCTTAGAATTGGAGGCTTGGGTCACCTTGTCCTTGTCGGACAAATCATTACTTTTATCAGTCATAAAAACAGTACTATTAGGCGGCAATATGGGCAAAAGTAGGGATTTTGCCTAATTTAATCTTGGATCAAGAGGATAATTTGCTATTACTTTGAACTCCCCTCCCATATTTTTGAGCAAGTTTTTCCAGAGTTCTTCTGGTGTGAAATCAAAGGTTTTCTCTCCTAGATTTTCTCTACAAATAATCCAGGTTTCCTCTGACAATTCATCCTCCAACTGCGTGGATCCCCAGCCACTATAGCCTAAGAAAAAACGGACTGAATCCGGGTCAACTACTCCTAGCTTTAATTTTTCGACTAAGGATTCATAGTCACCTCCCCACCAAAAATTATCTCCGAGAGGAATGCTCCCTTCCAACACCTTTTCCCCGACGTAAACAAAATGTAAGGTATTTTGCTCAACAGGACCACCTACGAATACATCTTTGTCCAAAAAATCTAACGCTTCCACAAGTTCCCCCAGTTTAAGGATGGAAGGTTTGTTGATAATTAGGCCAAAACTACCCTCTTCTGAATGCTCACAAAGTAGAACCACAGAGCGAACAAAATTTTCGTCTTGTAAAAATGGCTCGGAAATTAGAAGATCACCGGCTTTAGGATTATGCTGTTCATCTTTACTCATTCTTCTCTAAAATCTAAATTCTTGAAAAATATAGATTATAATTTTTTAAATACAATGCAGATAGTAATTTTATCGACAAGATTTTCTTGAGAAACAATCTCCTATGGACATATCAGCAATACGTAAAGACTATTCTATTAAATCACTGGATATCAGTGATGTAAACCTAGATCCGATTACTCAATTTAGGTCATGGTTTGAAGAGGCTGTGTGTGCGGAAGTTTTGGAAGTCAATGCCATGACTGTCTCTACTTTAGGCTTGGATGGTACTCCCAATGCAAGAATATTGCTTTTAAAAGGGGTAGATACTGGTTTTGTTTTTTTTACTAACTATAAAAGCGAAAAAGGAAAGGAACTTGAAAAGCATAATACTGCCTCCTTGACTTTTTTCTGGCCCGAACTGGAGAGACAAGTCCGTGTACGTGGACTAGTAGAGAAAGTAACGGAGGAAGATTCTGATACCTATTTTTTCTCTAGACCTTTAGGTTCACAAATTGGCGCATGGGTATCATCTCAAAGCCAAGCAATAGATTCACGAGCAGATCTTAATAAACGACAGTTAGACTTGGAGCAACAGTTTGCTGGCAAAGAGATGTCTCGACCTCCTCATTGGGGAGGTTATCGATTGATGCCATCGACTATTGAATTCTGGCAGGGAAGACCAAGCCGGCTTCATGACCGGATAAAATACCAACATCAGGATGGTAAATGGACTATTGCTAGGCTGGCACCTTGATTACTTCAGCTCAAAAAGATTATCAGTCCCTAGCTTCCGCTCTACGGTGAATCCTTCACCGTATTTGGCTAGGATTTTATGCCCAAATTCCCTTGCTCTAGCTTCAATGAAAGGAAGGAAATCAGGATCTGAGATAAAACTCACAGGTTCTTCGCTGCTAGGATTATAGAACTGGGATTGGAATGCTAGAATACTATCGAGTTTTGTCTGCCAAAAAGGAGTGATATCCATCACAAAATCAGGTTCTATGTAATTGTTTTGGATATAATGATAGACAAACTTGGGTCTCCAAGCCTCCTGCTGTACAGCCTCAAGATGGGTTTCTATCTTCCGTAGCCCGCTCATAAAACATGCCGTACTTGCTAGCTCAGCTCCTTTGCCATGATCTGGGTGCCTATCTGATACCGCATTTGCTAAAACAATCTCTGGCCTGTATTTTCTGATCATTTCGATCAGTTTCAACTGATGCTGTTCATCATTTTGAAAATACACATCCTTGAAGCCTAAGTTTTCTCTAACGGATAGTTTAAGAATTTTGCTGGAAGTATGTGCTTCTTGAAGACGTAATTCAGAAGTGCCGCGTGTCCCCATTTCTCCCTCGGTGAAATCGACTATACCTACTTTGTGACCTTTGGCTACATGGGAAGCTATTGTACCTGAGCAACCTAATTCTGCATCATCTGGATGCGCTGCGAAAACTAAAATATCTAGCTTTGTCATTTTCTGATATTGCTAACGAACTCGGAGGTTCTGACCTATTCTCAAAATTGTACGGGTAGATATACTATTTAATCTAGTCAACGAACTGATCGAAACCCCATATTTTCGAGCAATTGAACCGAGGTTTTCACCTTTTCGTACTTTGTGATAAGCGTTTGTTCTGGCTTGAACAATATTGCCAAAAAGAGAAGGCGTAATTAAATAGTTTTGGTTAAGTATTTTGTAATCAGTAAAATTATAAACTTGCTCTGCATCAAAAGCCAAACCTCGATACCGAAGCTCGTAGTGTAAATGTGATCCTGTACTTCTACCAGTGCTACCCCCTTTCGCAATCACATCTCCGGCTTTCACTTCCTGACCCACATCTACCAGCTGTTTTGATAAATGTCCATAGAGTGTTTCTAACCCATTTTTATGACGGATTACAATATAATAGCCATAGCCGTATCTATCGTAAGATTTCACACGGACTATTCCATCAAAACCACTATATACAGGATCACCTGTATTCAAATCTAAGTCTGTTCCATAATGCCATCTTCGCCATCTATACCCATAAGGTGAAGTCACAGGAGTAGTCTCTAAAGGCATTTTCCAATTGTACCCAAAAAATTCGTCGTATAGCCGAATGTTCACTGTGTCAGTAAAAGTCTTGGGATCAAAGTTATAGATGTCAATTTTATTGGAATCCCAGGAAGAGTAATACTCAAATGCGGTCACCCAAATACTGTCAATTTGAATTTGCTCAGATACTTTGATGAGCTGATTAGTAGGTGCCCACACCATTATACTCTGATCTTCACTGATGATAGACCTCACCCTACCTAGGTTGACATTATTTTCAAAAATAATAGAGTCAGTGACAGAAGATAGCATCCTAAGGTATGATTCCTGATCGAATGTCCTCAATTCAATATTTCTTCTCTCTTGGCTTACTCCAGACGATTGTGTCGTGTTATTTTTCTTAATAATCTTTGGAAAAATCTGAGCATTGGCATTTATAGCGCCAATGCTCAGATTTAGACAAAAGACTACAAATAGGATCGAATACCTCATTTATTGGGTTTAATCATTCTCGAACTCAGCCAAATATCGCTCTGCATCCAGGGCTGCCATACAGCCAGTACCTGCTGCAGTGACTGCTTGTCTGTAGATATTATCTTGTGCATCTCCGCAAGCAAAAACACCTTCTATGTTGGTTTTTGTACTGCCCGGGATAGTTTTGATATATCCGGCCTCATCCATATGAATAAAATCTCTAAATATGTCGGTGTTTGGTTGATGACCAATAGCAACAAAGAAGCCAGAAATAGCGATTTCTGATTTCTCCCCTGTTTTATTGTTAAAGATTCTTATGCCATTTACTTCCTCATCACCTAGGATCTCATCGGTTTCTGTATTCCATAGAATTTCGATCTTAGGGTGGTTCATTACGCGTTTTTGCATAATCTGAGACGCTCGCATTTCATCCTTACGGATTAGCATATATACTTTACTACAAATATTAGCAAGGTAGGAAGCCTCTTCACATGCAGTATCTCCTGCGCCTACTACCGCGACTTCTTGGCCTCTAAAAAAGAAACCATCGCAAACCGCACAAGCAGATACACCTTTCCCGTTCAGACGGGTTTCACTTTCCATTCCCAGCCATTTGGCAGATGCGCCTGTAGAAATCAAAACGGTATCAGCATGAATGGTAACTTGTTCATCGATGATCACTGTATGAGGCTTTGTAGAAAAATCCACACTCGTAGCCAAACCATATCTAACTTGTGTACCGAAGCGTTCCGCTTGTTTTCTAAAGTCTTCCATCATCTCGGGTCCTACCACTCCATTAGGATATCCGGGGTAATTTTCCACATCATTTGTGATGGTCAGCTGACCACCTGGCTGTCCACCTGTATATAATATTGGGGCAAGTCCTGCTCTAGAAGCATATATGGCGGCAGTGTATCCTGCCGGTCCTGATCCAATGATCAAAACTTTTACTTTTTCAATTTCTGGATTCATTAATAGGAAAGTATTAAATCGCGCAAATTTTATGAATTCTCAAGTAGTAACAAAGTTGCGTATTGTTAAAATTCCCTAAGCTTTTGACTTAAGGAAATCATTCTGTCTGCAAGAAAGCATTAAAGCGCATGTAATGAAATAAAAAAAGGGGGCTAAAAACCCCCTTTTATTCTTTTGATTGCTTATCCGAGGTACGGTTTCAGCGTCTTACTACGGGAAGTATGCCTCAGACGGCGAATAGCCTTCTCTTTGATTTGTCTTACTCGCTCCCTAGTTAGGTTGAATTTCTCTCCAATTTCTTCCAAAGTCATCGCATGCTCACCATTCAAACCAAAATAAAGCGTAATTACATCAGCTTCTCTTTGGGTCAATGTAGAAAGTGCGCGTTGAACTTCCTTACGAAGGGAATCATTCATCAAGCCATCATCAGGCTTTTCGTCTCCATCATTTTCCAATACATCCAACAGGCTATTTTCTTCACCTTGTACGAATGGCGCATCCATAGATACGTGACGCCCAGAAATTTTCATTGTATCCACTACTTCATTAGCAGTCACTTCAAGCACTTCCGCTAATTCCTCTGGAGATGGCTCACGCTCAAATTTCTGCTCTAGTTCGCTGAACGTCTTGCTGATCTTATTCAGTGAACCTACTCTGTTCAATGGAAGGCGGACAATTCTAGACTGCTCAGCCAATGCCTGCAGGATAGATTGTCTAATCCACCATACGGCATAGGAGATGAATTTAAATCCACGCGTTTCGTCAAATCGCTGCGCAGCTTTGATTAGTCCAAGGTTTCCCTCATTGATCAAATCTCCCAAAGAAAGTCCTTGGTTTTGGTACTGCTTGGCAACTGATACTACAAATCGAAGATTGGCCTTAGTTAATTTTTCAAGTGCCAATTGGTCACCTTCTCTAATTCTCTTGGCCAGAACTACCTCTTCATCTGCTGTCAACAGGTCAACTTTTCCAATCTCTTGAAGGTATTTATCCAAGGACTGACTTTCTCTGTTGGTAATCTGTTTGCTAATTTTTAGCTGCCTCATTCAGGAATATGATTTGTGAATTTTAATATATTAAGAGTATCAAATTAATCAATTGTTTCGATTAACCTTATGCATTTGGTGCAGGTTATTAAGGTTTTGGCAATAAAGCCTTTCTTGAAAGCTTGAATTTGCCCGTTTTTTTATCGACATCGATCAATTTAACCTGTATTTCTTCTCCTGGCTCAAGTACACCGTCCATGGTTTCTACACGCTCGTGTTTAATCTCGGAGATATGAAGTAAACCATCCTTACCTGGCATAAATTCCACAAAGGCACCAAAAGGTTGAATGTTTTTCACTTTTCCAGTGTAAGTCTCTCCTATTTCAGGCTGAGCTACGATGGCTTTGATACGAGAAAGGGCAGCATTAAGTTTATCTTGATTAGCAGAGAAAATATTGATTTTACCCTGATTGTCAATCTCTTCGATCACGATAGTAGCTCCAGTATCCTTCTGTATTTCCTGAATTACTTTACCGCCTGGCCCGATCACTGCACCGATCAATTCTTTTGGAATCATCATGATGAATGATCGTGGAGTATGAGGCTTCAATTCTGATTTAGGTGCAGCAAGTGTTTTGGTGATTTCATCCAAAATATGAAGTCTTCCTACCTTGGCCTGTAGCAAAGCTTCTTTCAAAACAGAGTAATCCAATCCTTCCACTTTCAAATCCATCTGACAAGCAGTGATTCCTTTAGCAGTACCAGTTACTTTGAAATCCATATCACCCAGGTGATCTTCGTCTCCCAAAATGTCAGATAGAATAGAATATTTACCAGTTTTCGCATCTGAGATCATACCCATTGCTATACCCGTAACGGCAGATTTGATAGGAATACCTGCATCCATCAATGCCAATGAACCAGCGCAAACGGTAGCCATGGATGATGACCCATTTGATTCCAAAATATCAGAAACGATACGGATGGTGTATGGATTCTCATCGGCAGGAGGAAGTACTTTCTTTAAAGCTCTCATAGCAAGGTTACCATGTCCTACTTCTCTTCTTCCAGGTCCCCTGTTTATTTTTACCTCGCCGGTAGAGAATCCCGGGAAATTATAATGAAGATAGAACTTATTGTAACCTGAAATGGTCGCTCCATCTACCATCATTTCGTCCATCTTGGTACCTAAGGTACAGGTCGTCAATGATTGAGTTTCTCCTCTGGTAAATACAGCAGAACCGTGAGCAGATGGTAAGTAATCAACCACGGACCAGATCGGTCTCACTTCGTCAAGTTTTCTACCATCCAATCTTTTCTTCTCGTCCAAAGTCAGGTTCCTAGCAGCTTCCTTATGGATTTTGCTGAAATATGGGCCGATTAGACTTGCTTCGAATCCATGCTCCTCGCCTAGGTTAGCTACGAATTCTTCTTTGATTTCTTTGATTAATGCCGAACGCTCAGATTTATTAGCGATTAGCTTACTTACTGAGGCATAAAGTTTGTCATAAACATCAGCTCTCATTTTTTCGAAAAGTGCCGGATCAGACTTTTCATGATTGTATTCTCTCTTTACTTCTTTGCCAACAATCTTGGTCAGCTCGATTTGAGCTTGGCAATGTCTCTTGATTTCCTCATGAGCATATTGCATAGCTTCCAGCATCTCTTCTTCTTGAATCTCATTAGCTTCGCCTTCTACCATTAAGATAAATTCTAGCGAACCGGCAACGATAAATTCCAAAGAAGCTTTTTCCAACTCAGTTGGAGTTGGGTTGATTTTCAATTTGCCATCGATTTTCGCTACGCGAACTTCTGAGATTGGCCCATTGAAAGGGATATCAGAAACAGCCAAAGCCGCAGAAGCAGCAAGACCAGCCAATGCATCTGGAAGGACATCCTCGTCCCCACTGATTAATGTGATAGCAATCTGAGTATCTGCATGATAATCATCAGGGAAAATTGGGCGGATAGCTCTATCTACGATTCGGCTAATCAAAATCTCGTAATCGGAAAGCCTTCCTTCTCTCTTCAAAAACCCCCCAGGAATCTTGCCTGAAGAAGCAAATTTTTCTTGGTAGTCCACAGACATAGGTAAAAAATCCACTCCTTCTCCAGCTTCTTTCTTGGACATTACTGTCGCCAAAAGCATAGCTTTTCCCATCTTCACTACAACTGATCCATCAGCCTGCTTAGCCAATGCACCGGTTTCTATTGTAATTTCTCTGCCATCTTCTAGAGTGATGGTCTTGGTAATTAAGTTCGGTAACATAAATGATTGTTAGTTTGCGTCGTTAGTGATAAAAGTATTAGTATAACCTAAAAAATAAAAAAGTAAGGTTCTCTAGCGTGAGAACCTTACTAGTTTGGTTATTTTCTGATTCCTAGCTCGGCGATGATTGATCTATATCGCTCGATTTCTTTCTTGTGAAGGTAATCCAATAGGCTTCTTCTCTTACCTACAAGCTTCAACAAACCAAGTCTTGAGGAGTGATCCTTCTTATTTGACTTCAAATGCTCTGTCAAATGCTTGATTCTGTGCGTAAAGAGGGCAATCTGAGACTCAGGAGATCCTGTGTCAGTAGCAGATTTTAACCGTCCATGATTCTTAAATAACTCTTCTTTAATCTCTGAGGATAAATACATGTTTAGCTAAATTTTGTAAAACAACCACAAAGGTAGGATTTAATTTAAGAAAATGAAAGCTTAATGCGCTTTTGAAACAAGAACTTTAAAGCCCTTCTGTACGGTTTTCCAAAAACTTATATAAAAGTCTGGTTCGAACAATCTAGCGTCCTTTCTAGCCTGCCGCACGAAAAATAGTCCAAATGGTAGTAAGCAAAGATTTGAAAACCATGTTCCAAATAAAGGGTCCGCAATACCTTCCTTTGCCCACTTCTCGCCTGTGATGGTAAGCATATAATAGACAATAAAGAAAATAATAGAAACCAGCACAGGCATTCCTAACCCACCCTTTTTGATGATGGCACCAAGTGGTGCGCCAATCAAAAACATTGCAAAACACGCAAATGCTTGGGTATATTTTTGATACCAAGCTATTTGATATCTCCTGTATTCTCGCTCATAATTGTCGATTTGCATTTTCTTTACCCCGAAGGTGTTTTTGAGGTTCCTAGAATTATTTAATGCCATCGTAACTGAATTCGTAGCATAGCCCCTACTAGTGACTAAAGAATCAATCTGTTCACGTTCCTTATCTGTCAAAGGGGCAGTTCGAGGTACTTTGACCGCCATTTTTGGAAGGTTTATATGATTTGTGCCCAAAGTAGCTGATGTGTTTGCAGCTTTCTTTTTGTTCTTTGGTGAAAGAAATAGCGAATCAATCTCTGGGATTCTATTGGAAACATTAACTGCCGTACCGGTAGCAATAAGCGAATCATTAGAGGTAAACTTTTTTGATTCTGGTTTATCGATCAATACCGATGCAGTATCTCTTTGAGCAAGTTTTTTTAGCTGTTCAAGTGAATCAACTAGTGCCTTTTCCCTTTTCATTTTTAGTGTTCTCATAGAATCATCTAAAAATTTTCGTTCAGCTATATCTGCCGCAGGTTTAAACTTTCTATCTCTGGTGAAAAAAGAATATACACTTTCCGCTTCTCGATAATTTTGAAAACGCTGTTCATTGACCAAAGAACCTATCGAGTCTAGGCCTAGCTTAATTTGGGAAATGTTCTTGATAGACCGATTGGTAGACCATGCATCTTCCGCGGTCCTATTGAGTTTGAAGGTATTATTCAGGTCAAACACAATCTCATTCATATCAAATGAGGTTCGCTTAAATTCTGGGGGCTTAGTATTGATTCCTCTACTGGGTCTGTCTTCATGGTAATTGATACCGTGATACAAGGTGAGCTTCATGTAATTTTCACTGAAAAAGGGCTCCATACTACCCGAATCAGCAAGCGTGACATCCAAGTTGGCAGATTCACCCCCAGCATGGCTATAAATCAAAATATCCTTGAGCCCATACTCTCCTACTTTGTCATTGACTTTGATGCTATACCCAGGAATACCATCGTAAAAGACACCTGCTTTGATATCAAGTGCAGGTGATTTCATCCGAATGTCATAGAGCAGGCTGAATGTCTTAAGGTTTACTTTTGGAACCAGATAATTATTAGAAAGGTAGGCTGCAAAAGATAATACGATGACAAATACACCAATTGGTCGTAGTGCACGAAGCAAAGAGATGCCACTGCTTTTGATAGCGGTGAGCTCAAAATGCTCCCCTAGATTTCCAAAGGTCATCAAACTGGAAAGTAATACAGCTAGAGGCAATGCCATTGGTGAAATACTGATCACGAAATACCCGATCAGCTCCATGTAGATCCAAAAACTCAGACCTTTCCCAAAAATCTCATCGAAGTATTTCAGCATGTTGACGGTCAACAGGATGAAATCCACGACAATAAAAGTCAATAAAAATGGGCCTAAAAAAGACCCAAGTATAAGTTTATCTAGTTTCTTCATTATTCAAACCGCTCACAAGGCCAATACGTTGCCGCGGAGCCGAAGTTCAAAATTGGTAAAATCAATTGAGATTACCCACCAATAATATCTTTCAATCTTCCAATCATGCCTTCCCAGATTGCAATTAGCTCTTCGTCATCATAGACATCTGAATAATCAATGACTTTTAAAAACAGTGTTTGGGTAAGATCGTTTTCTTCCAATTTGAATTCTATAAATGCATGATCCGACTCATCTGGATTTTTAGGGTCATAAAATTCAAATTTCACATGGGAATTGCTGCGTTGAGAAGCTAAACGGGCATAATGATCTTCATTGTCAAAATTGAAAATATAATTCTTGTCTTCGTTTATTTTCACTTCATCAGCAAACCACTCTTCTAATCCACTTGCAGTACTCAAATAGTGGAATACTATCTTTTTAGAGGCATTGATTTGATAATCAGCCACAAACTTGTTTTTAACCATGATAATCACTTTTAAACTATATAAAAAATCACTTTTTTAAAGAACGTCAACTTGCATTTCACAGTACAAGACCTCATATTTGCATTCCCATTCGAAAGGGAGGTTTTCGGGGTTGATAATAAACGATTGTCAACTAGTACATTTGACTTATGATGGTGCTTTAATATAGGCATTAATTTCAAAAATCAATACCCAAAAAATGTTTCTGATAGTTCAGAAACTTCTTGAAGCAATCCAACCAAGATTAAAAATAAATGGCGAGGTATCCCGATGGCTATCGGGAGCAGGATTCATATCCGCCGCGGCGGACGGGAGTTCAAATCTCCCAATTGAGATATTGAAATAAATTATAAATGGCGAGGTATCCCGATGGCTATCGGGAGCAGGATTCATATCCGCCGCGGCGGACGGGAGTTCAAATCTCCCAATTGAGATATTGAAATAAATTATAAATGGCGAGGTAGCTCAGTTGGTTAGAGCGCAGGATTCATATCCGCTGCGGCGGACGGGAGTTCAAATCTCCCAATTGAGATATTGAAATAAATTATAAATGGCGAGGTAGCTCAGTTGGTTAGAGCGCAGGATTCATATCCGCCGCGGCGGACGGGAGTTCAAATCTCCCAATTGAGATATTGAAATAAATTATAAATGGCGAGGTAGCTCAGTTGGTTAGAGCGCAGGATTCATAACCCTGAGGTCGGGAGTTCAAATCTCCCTCTCGCTACAAAGGCTTTCAGAAATGGTGGCCTTTTTATTTTTATCTATGGATGAATTCGTTGTATATGTTCTTTT
>NZ_JAYEEY010000059.1:0-6557 GCF_035156415.1 Algoriphagus persicinus | reverse complement strand
AGGCGTTTTATTGCAAAAACAAGCTGTGAAAGGTTTGAGAACCTGGGACTTCACCCATTGCCCCGATTTGGCGCAAACAATTGCAGTGACTTGTGCCATCCTAGGTCAGGATGCTACATTCACAGGATTAGAAAGTTTGAAAATCAAGGAAACTGATAGAATCTATGCCCTACAGCAAGAATTGGCTAAGATCAGTGCCGACTTGAAGGAAATAGCCCCTGAGGTATATCAGGTGATCCCGTCTGTGACAATGCCAGCAGCAGTGAAAATCCACACCTATGAAGATCATCGAATGGCTATGGCTTTTATGCCTTTGATCACCAAAACACGTGTAAGTATAGAAGATCCTTCCGTGGTAAATAAATCTTATCCTAGCTTTTGGAAGCATTGCCAGCTTGCGGGAATTTCCATAGTCAGCCAATCTTAAGTCATGAGTAAGTTAAAAATAGCCATTCAGGGTGTTCCAGGTTCTTTCCATCATCAAGTAGCTCTGCGTAATTTCGGTGAGGATATAGAAATTCTGGATTTCACTACCTTTGAGCCTGTGGCAAGGTCTGTGGCAAATGGCGAAGCTGATTTTGCTGTGATGGCCATTGAGAACTCGATTGCCGGTGCGATTTTACCAAATTATGATTTGATCGATCGCTATGGATTAAGCATACGCGATGAATATTACCTTCCTATCGGGCATCAATTCATGGCTCTTCCCGGACAGACTATTGATGATATTAAAGAAGTTCGTTCTCATCCTATGGCACTTTTGCAGTGCAAGGCTTTTTTTGCGCAGCATCCACAGATCCAGCTTAAAGAAGATACTGACACAGCATCAGTAGCGCGTGATATAGCTAAAGAAAACCTGAAAGGTGTAGCAGCGATTGCATCAATTATTGCAGCTGATATTTATGGCATGGAGATCCTCGCGCCGGATATTCAGACCGTGAAAAGTAATTTTACCCGATTTATCATCCTGCAAAAGGACACTGTAAAAGCAGCGAATTCAGCGGATAAAGCATCTTTAAAAGTCACGATCCAAAACCAAAAAGGCGGTTTAGCAAAACTTCTGACTTTGATATCCGAAAAAGGAATTGATTTGAGCAAAATCCAGTCAATTCCAGTGATCGAAAAACCTTGGGAATATGCGTTTTTTATCGATTTGGTTTTTGAAGATCATGCAATTTTCTCACAGACAATTGAAGAAATTCGAACTAGTTTTGGCGAAGTGAAAATTTTTGGAGAATACTTGAGTCGAAAATGACATATTTAACTGCCTCCATCCAATAAAACTAATTTTCTTTGTTTAGTGGACGGAAGACCGAAGACAGATGACCGAATTAGCCGAAATGTATGAGTTCATCCCATCCTAAAATGCTTTTCTCTAAGTGATAGAACTAGTGATGAAAATTAAAAAATTAAGAAGAAATAGATGAAAGGATTTGCAGATCGAGTTAGCAGTGTAGAAGAATACTATTTTTCCGCAAAACTCCGTGAGGTTAATCAGATGATTGCTGATGGAAAACCAGTCATCAACTTAGGAATAGGCAGTCCGGATTTGGCTCCTGACAAGCAAGTATCCGAGGCGCTGAAAAGTGCCGCCGACAATCCTCAAGCTCATGGATATCAAAGTTATCAGGGAATTCCTGAATTGAGAATTTCCATAGCGAATTTCTACGCGAGAGAATACGGAGTCAGCCTAGATCCAAACAAGGAAATCCTCCCGATGATGGGTTCTAAAGAAGGAATTATGCATCTCAGCATGACTTTCTTGAATTCCGGTGATGAAGTATTGGTTCCCAATCCGGGTTACCCAACCTACACTTCTGTGACCAATTTACTGGGTGCCAAACCGATTTATTATAACATTGATCTGACTAAAGCTGGACGACCGAATCTGGAAGAGTTAGAAAAACAGGATCTGAGCAAAGTGAAACTCATGTGGATCAACTATCCGCATATGCCCACCGGCGCGACGGGAAGCAGAGCTATTTTGCAAGAATTGGTGGATTTTGCCATTAAGCATGAAATTGTATTGCTTCATGACAATCCTTACAGCCATATTTTGACGAAGGAGCCAATCAGTATTTTGTCAATTCCTGAAGCGAAGGAAGTCGCTATGGAGTTGAATTCGCTTAGCAAAGCCTTCAATATGCCAGGCTGGCGGATAGGGATGTTGGTAGGTCGTGAGGATTGGCTAGAGAAGGTGCTGAAAGTCAAAAGTAACATGGATTCCGGTATGTTTTTGGGCATTCAGAAAGGCGCAATAGCGGCTCTAAACCTGGGAGAAAATTGGTTTTCAGATATTGAAAGCACGTATCAAAACCGAAGAAAGTTGGTCTGGAAACTGGCAGATAAGCTAAATTTGACTTATGACACCAAAGCCGCAGGTCTATTTGTCTGGTGCAAAGTGCCTGATGGAAAAACTGCCGATCAACTTGTGGACGAGTTGCTTTACGAAAGAAATATATTCATCACTCCTGGAAAAATCTTCGGTTCGGAAGGTGAAAACTACGTACGCTTTTCGCTTTGCATGCCTGAGTTTAAGATTCTGGAAGCGATCAACCGAATTAAATAAATACATAGGAACTGAGCATGGCTAATAATTACTATTCATGCGAATTCCACCTGGCTGACGGCAGTCAGGTGTGACCATACATAACTTTTAACTACTCATGAAATCGAGCATGGTTCAAGCATCACACAGAGGGATGATTATCAGCCTTGCGAGATTCCATGTGACTAATAAAAATCAATTGTAAACACATGAAAAAATTACACATCGTCGGTTTAGGGCTTCTAGGCGGCTCTTTTGGTTTGGCAGCAAAGGATAAATTCCCAGGTATATTGATTACCGGCACTGATGCAGACGAGAAAAACCTGCAGGAGGCGTTGAATCTTGGGATAATTCAGGAAGCCAAGAACAGCCCAGATGCGGACACCGATATTGTCATTTTGGCTACTCCTGCAGATACCTTGGGAGATCTACTATTGAAAACTCTTGATCAAATCGGGGAGCACACCTTAGTTTTTGATGTAGGCTCTACGAAAGCCAAACTTTGCGATCTATTGGCAGATCATCCTAAAAGGAAACAGTATCTAGCAGCTCACCCAATTGCAGGAACTGAATATTCAGGTCCAAAAGCCGCTTCACTTGGCCTTTTGGATAGAAAAGTTATGATTATCTGCGAACTGGAAAAAACTGATTTACTATTGAAAGAAAAGGCTTACGAGCTTTTCGATGCGCTGAATCTAAAACTGAGATTCATGGATCCTGACGAGCATGACCGTCACTTGGCATTTGTATCGCACTTATCGCATATTTCTTCCTTTATGCTAGGCAAAACTGTCCTTCAGAAAATGGAAGATGAGAAGAACATCTTCGATATGGCGGGTTCAGGATTTGCTTCTACGGTTCGTCTGGCCAAGTCAAGTCCTGCGATGTGGGCGCCTATTTTCACTGAAAACAAGGACAATATCTTGTCTGCTTTGGATAGCTACATATCGAATCTGGCAGCTTTCCGTGATAAAATCGCAGCAAGCGATGGTCAGGGATTGTCAGATGATATGAGAGAAATCAATAAGATCCGGGATATTCTAGATTTGGAGAGGTAAACCGATTTCGGATTATAAGGAACGCCATTTGTAATTTCAAGTGGCGTTGATTTTTGTACGCCATTGAAAATGAATACCCTATACAATAAAACTTACTCCATTGTTGTTAGAAATCTTATTCACGTAAATCTTTAAGTTCTAATAAAGTGTTAATTTGAGAGAAATGTTAGAAAAAATGGATCTGAAAACCGCCAAGCTAGAAGTGATTCAAAAAATCATGAACGTCTCCACAGAGTCTTTACTGGAAAAAATCGACAAAATTCTTGAAGAGGAAATGATAGTAGGTTATTCTGTAAAAGGAAAACCTCTCACCAGAAAGGAATATAACTATCGACTAGAAAAGGCTGAGCTCGAAATAGCATCTGGTGATTGTCTTTCTCAGCAGGAATTAGAGAAAGAAGTTGAGAATTGGTGATGTCAAGGCATCAAATAATTTGGTCAAAACAAGCCAAGGAATCTCTAAAGGGGATTTATGATTATTATAAAGACAAATCATTGCAAGGAGCAAAAAATGTCAGAGCTGATCTATTGCAAGCTCCAAAGAAGATCATTTTTGCAAAACAATATCAGAAGGACGACATCAATCCCAAATACTATAGAATTATTGTTAGAGATTACAAAATCCTGTATTTGGAAGACCACAATCGGATTTTGATAATTGATATTTTTTCAACTATTCAGTCGCCAGAAATTCTCGCATTGAAATAATTACGCTCACCATCCCTGTTTCAATAGAAACGCTACTTTACCATCCTTACCAAATCACAATTGAAAAAACCTTATTTTGGTCCTACTAAAACCTAAACCCAACACCTATGAAGTACTTATTCAGTCTTGCACTCCTGCTCATAACCCTAGCTAGTTTCGCTCAATCCGCTGATCAATGGACAACGGAAGAAACCGCCAACTATCCCCTGCCTAGGCATGAAAACTCCTTCGTCGAATGCGATGGAAAGTTTTACCTCCTTGGAGGAAGAGGTGTAAAACCAATCGAAGAATATGACCCTAAAACTACTATGTGGAAGACTTTGGCCATGGCACCAATGGAATTCCATNTGGAAAGTTTTACCTCCTTGGAGGAAGAGGTGTAAAACCAATCGAAGAATATGACCCTAAAACTACTATGTGGAAGACTTTGGCCATGGCACCAATGGAATTCCATCATTTTCAGGCGATCTCTTTCAAGAATGAAATCTATGTAATAGGAGCATTGACTGGAGGATATCCACATGAGACTCCTTTGAAAAACTTCTTAATTTTCAACCCTAAAACCAATACTTGGCGAGAAGGCGCGGAAATTCCTGAAGATCGACGCCGAGGCTCAGCTGGTGTATTGACACGCGGTGACAAAATCTATATGGTTTGCGGAATCATAGATGGGCACTATGCAGACTTTGTGCCTTGGCTAGATGAATATGATACTAAAACAGGTACATGGACTGTGCTTCCTGATGCTCCAAGACCCAGAGACCACTTTGGTGCGGTACTAGTAGAAGATAAAATTTATGCTGCTGGCGGCAGGACTTCCCATGCCGAAATAGGAAAAGTGCTTGAATTGGTGATTCCAGAGGTTGACTTTTTTGATTTCAATACCAATTCTTGGAGTACTGTTCAGGCTGGCTTGCCAACTCCAAGAGGAGGGACTTCTTCTATCGGAAAAGGCCCCTATTTACTTGTAATGAACGGAGAAAGCACAGTGCAAGTAGCATCACATTCGGAAGTGGAAGTGTTGGACACCCGAACCGGCACCTGGTCGCGTTTACCTGATTTGAGCCAGGGTCGACACGGAACTGGAGTGATTTATCATAAAGGTAAACTCTATGTAGCAGCTGGAAGTGCTAATCGAGGTGGCGGACCGGAATTGAATGACATGGAAGTGCTGGAGTGGAAATAACTGATACCGATTTTAAATAGAAAAATTGATTTTTCCGCTTAGGTTCTTGAACCTCTCATTTCCTTAATTTCCCTTAACAAAATCAATTTTTCAAAATAATTGGCTTTCATTTTGAATACCCTCAAGTAGACCCAAACACACATGAAATCGAGCATGACTCAAGCGTCACACAGTGGGATGATTATCTACCATGCGAGATTCCATGTGATCATTTAAAATCAAATTATAAATACATGAAAAATTACTTGACTATACTATTCGCCCTCTTCTTGGTAGCACCGGTTTTGGCACAGGACAACATGACTGTTCCTTTGATTGAAGTGGAAGGATTTAGTGAGAAAAAGATTGCTCCAGATGAGGCGGCTTTCCAGATTAATTTGGAGGAAAAAGCTATGAAAGTAACCGATGCTGTGCAAGTGCTGAACAAAAAGACACAATTGCTGGCAGATGCTTTGAAAAAAGCCAAGATCAAGGATTATAAGCTAATAGCTGATAATTACTCAGTGGATGTCAATCGTATCTATAGAGGTGGCACACAGCGTGATTCTGGGTATGTAGCCCGACAATCATTAAGAGTGGTGACAAACAGTAAGAATGAAGACTTGCAGAAAATCGTTGAATCAATTCAGGGAGCTGGAGACATGAGTTTCAATTTACATTTCCAGATTTCTGAAGCCACGCAGAGGTCTTTAGAGGATGAGTTGCTAACGGCAGCCTTGAGAAATGCGGAAAGCAGAGCACAACTTATTTCACAGACTTTGGGAATTAAAAATATCCGAGTTCATCGGGTTTCCTTGGAATCCCAACCAATTGCCTATCCAGTCGCAAAAATGGAAATGATGCGAACCAGTGCTGATGCCGCTGCTCCTCCATTGTTAAATCCAGATGAGCAAAGTCTCCAAAAGCGGGTTTATGTAAAATATACCTATTAAAACTAAGAGGCTGTCTCAAAAGTAGATAGTTTAAAAGGCTAGTCGATTACTCGGCTAGCCTTTCTTGTTTTACTCAAAATATGTACTTTGAGGTGTGGAAAAACAAGACTTAAATGTAGTCTTTA
>NZ_JAYEEY010000058.1:0-6597 GCF_035156415.1 Algoriphagus persicinus | reverse complement strand
GGATCGGTCAACAATAAACCGTCATTTCTGACACCGACCGGATCACCTACCGAACAGTTGTCAGTAGCACTTGCACTAACTATCACAGTTGCAGAGCAGAGTCCTGCTTCTGCATCCACAGTTTGATCTCCGTTGGTGTTGATTACCGGAGCTTCAGTATCAGTTACTGTCACAGTCTGTTCTACCGGAACCGCATCGTTGTTATGGATATCGGTCACAGTCCAGGTGATGGTGGTCGTACCCACTGGGTAAGGATCAGTCAATGGAAGCCCATCGTCTCTTGTTCCGCCAACCTCCCCAACTTCGCAGTTGTCCAAGGCTGTCGCAGAAACAATCTCAACCACAGCACCACATTGTCCTGCATCCGCTGTCTGGGTGATATCAGAAGCTGCGGTGATCACCGGAGCCTCATCATCGGTTACCGTCACCGTGAAGCTGGCTGTTTCTTTATTGCCATGGATATCTGTAGCCGTATAAGTGACCGTAGTCTCCCCAACTGGGAAGCTGTCTCCACTGGCAAAATCTGAAGTGAACGTAGCTATAGCACAGTTGTCAGCTGCATCAGCTGCTATCCAAGAAACTAACGTAGCACAAATACCCGCATCTGAATTGACTTCAATGTTCGCAGGAACATTCGTGATTACTGGCTTAACTTCATCCAATACGGTTACGTCCACCGCCTCTGTAGCGACATTCCCATTGGTATCTACGACTTTGTAATTCACTGAATTTAATTGACTAACATTTGTGCAGCTGAAGTCAACTGTGTTTAAACCATCTTCAAAGTAATACTCGGCTATTCCGCAATTATCAACAGATCCATTTTCAACCATAGCTATAGTTAAAGTGCCTGAACCTAAATCATTGAGATAGACCGTTATATTCTGTTTAACATTAATATTTGGAGCTTCTAAATCACTCACAACTATTTCAGCAAATTCCGAAACTACATTAGAATTAGCATCTGTAACTCTTACCTCATAATTTCCTTTAGATAAGTTTTCAAATAGATTTGAGCTAGTATTAGTAGAGATTAGGATCCCTTCTTTAAACAATTCCAGAGTAAATGGACCAGTCCCTGCAAAAGTTATGACTTCAAGTTTTCCATTTGCAGCATCTACGCAGGATTCATTGGTAATGTTGATATCTATTCTGAATATCTCTTCGAATTCAGCAATCACATTTTTATCAGAATCCATAGTAAGAATGAACTCATCTGATGTGCCTGATGCGTCGCCCAACCATTGCTTAAACCTCCATCCTACAGCTGGAATTGCCGTTAAGATAACTTCTGAATCAGGGTCAAAATTGTTTTCATTTGGACTTCTAGTTATTACTCCCGAACCTACAATAGATGAAGTCAGAACGAACTGTAAATTCTCACAATAGCCTTTGGTTATCGAATTATCCTCAAGATTATACTCATAAGGATAAGCATCTACTATTTCTGCATACAGCTCAAATGTGTTACTCAGAACAATGGCCTCAAAAGATATTGGAGTTGTACTTTTTGGACCAACGTTAACTTGTTGCCTTCCAATTTCCTGAAGCTCATCGCCTATTTTATGGTAAAGTACAAGCGTACCCTCTGTACCCAAATCTCCTTCATTTCCTACCAACAAATCAACCGTGATGGTTTCTCCATTTGTTGGACAATCATTACTCAACACTAAATTTTCAAAGTATAGATTTGGTGCATCTCCTACAAAAATTGTTCGAATTGCTGTATTGTTAACCCGGTTAGGATCCTCCAGAACCTCCTCAACATCGATGATTGCCTGCAGTTCTTTTAACCCTCCGATTACACTGCTGTAAGGTTGAGTGATTGCAACTGTCCCATCTTCTCTAGCTCCTACTCCTGCAACTAATACATCATCACCGAGCTGAACGCCATTCACATTCAAACGAACTTTGAATGGTCCAGCCGGAACGATTCCAATGTTATCAAACGAAACAAAGACATTGACTTCCTCTCCCAGATCAGGATTGATTTTGGTAGGAGATATATAAGGTGGCAAAACTCGTAAATCCGGTCCAGGTGAGTTAATGGTAATCTGCCTCGAATAGCTATTATCTCCTTCGTTACACTCAGCATTCTCCTCTGTTTCATCTACTACCACTTTTAGCGTAAATGTGCCAGGCTCTGTGAAAATGTGTGGAATCGAAATGTAATTTCCATACCCAGAATAGGTTGTCGGCACCTCAGGCAATATGGTCTCCTCGATTAATTCATCATCCAAATAGAATCTGACATTTACATTATTTGGAACAAAAATCCCTGAATTTTGAATATATGCGTAAAGATTTTGAACCGTGTAGACTTGGAATCCCCCTCTCCAAACTCCATTTAAAGTGCCTATTGAGGGGCGCAAGTCCACACAAAGTGGAAGAACAGCAATATTGTTTGACTCAGAAATCTCATCTATTTCACCCAAATTGTCAGTGGTAAAAGTGATACTATGATTTCCATAGTTGGCTATTTGAGTTACAACCTCTAATGAATCCACAGCCTTTTTGACCAGCCCTTCAGTATAGCGTGAAATCTCTACTCGTTCTACACCATCTTCTATAATGGATAACTTATTTTCAAATGGGTCTATCAAATCGGTATATCCATTATTGAGGAACTTAGCTTTTATGGTAAAGTTTTGACCTGGAATAGGCAACTTAGGATCCACTGATAAATAGTACCCTCCAGTCACTAAATCAGGTTTTTTAGGTAAATAGGTGATCTGCTTAAGGGTAACGTTATCAGTTTCGTCACCTTCGGCTATTTCCCCTGAACCAATCGGCTCATCTACCTTAACTTCTATAGTATGAGGTACAGTAGTCGTGAAAGTGTATGAAAGTTCAAAAATCGCAATCCCACAGCGAACGATTACCGGAACATCTCTGGAATTAAAAAGCTCACCATCAAGGTATACATTCACATGAACAACTTCTGGAGTAGCAATACCTCCATCATTTTTTACTCTAACAGAGAAAGTATAAGGATCTTCCAAATTGAATGTGGCAGCACCGGTAATGCTTGGGCTCAATTCAGGGTTAGCACTATAGTTTTTAAAGTTCTTCGTTTCTGAATTGTTACTTTCTAGTATTTCAGCTACCTGATTAAAAGGATCCACAACTATAGAAACACTGCAACTCCCACTCGAACAACTATTGATCACGTTAGGAATAGTGACAAATGGATATTCTATAAATTCCCCTGGATTCAAAGAAGCCACCACAAATTCTGCTAGTGTTCCTTCGCAGGTGCTGTAGCGAACCACAAAATTCTCGGCCACAGCTTTACCTATATTTTTGACTTTAGCCGTTGCGTTTACTGGTTGTCCAGCTAGAAAATAATTTGTAGCGCCATAATCAATCGTAACAGTACCAACTAAATCTGGCTTTTCGATATAATCGGGATCCTGAATCACAGAAATAGGCAATGGTCCGAATGCCTTTACAAAACGTCCGTCATCCACCGAGCCTGAAATGGTATAATTGCCCGTCACAGGGAATCCTGTAAAAGTGGTACCAAAGGTTCCTAGTGATGAAGTAGAAGTTGTTCTGACTCTTCCGTCGCTCACAACCCAACTAACTGTAGCATTTTTCACTTTAGGTGTAACAGCAGGGTCTAAGCCTATAAAGCTCGCCAATCCAGATACGGTTACATTTTCATCAAGGAAATAGGTTGATTTATTGGTGTTAACAGTAAGCGAAATGCCTTCAGGAAGCGCATAGAATCGAATTGCGAAGTTATTCAACTCATTTTTCTCAAGCAGAACCTGAGCAGAGTCCAGTACTACCTTGACTTCATGGAACCCTGAATTAGTGAAAGCATAATCAAATGAATACTGTGTAGATGATTGAGGTCCTACCGCTGTGATTTGGTCTGTTTTGATAAGTGTCTGATCATCGAAAATATAGATATCAAAATTCTCAGCTAGGTAATCTGAGGTATTTGTGATTTTGGCAGTAATCGTAAAAGTCTCACCTATAGCGGGCTCATCATCACTGAACAAAATATCATTTGCAAAAATTGCGATGTC
The DNA here is from genome assembly GCF_035156415.1 of Algoriphagus persicinus. NCBI lineage: Bacteria > Pseudomonadati > Bacteroidota > Cytophagia > Cytophagales > Cyclobacteriaceae > Algoriphagus > Algoriphagus persicinus. The sequence continues at coordinate 2,560 of NZ_JAYEEY010000058.1, read as the reverse complement.
CAAGAAATCAGTTGTCACTAATGGACGATTACTTATAAGAGGAGCGGCAAAACAGCCACCACTATTTGATGTTTCAATTCGAGTACTCCAATCGGCATCATTCGTCAATCCAGAAACAGCAACGACATATATCTTACCATCCGTGACATCCAGATCCGCTGGATCTTCCTCTAACATCACAAACTCTAAGTTTTGTAGTGCCGAACTCATCAGGACTTTTGGATATCCAGCTCCTGGAAGTGCGCCATTCTGCTCGGAATACTTAACCCGGAAAACAAATTCTGTTTCATCAGTTCCAACCGTAGGATTAACGAACACGCTTTCATAGTCTGTGTCACCCACAAATTGAAGACTTGGGATTTCTGCTACTTCAACATTGGTTTGTAATGTAACCGAGCAACCATTTTCATTGGTCACTTTCACTGAGTAAGTTGTCGATATTAGTGGACTTACTGAAATAGAAGCAGTGGTCTGACCATTACTCCAGAGATAAGATGTACCTCCAGTTGCAGTGAGATTCGCGATTGTGTTTTTACATATAATTTGATCCGGAGTAATCGAAGCTATAATATCCGGGTAATGCGTAATATTCTTTTCAGCACGGTCATTAATTGGGTTTTCATCTGTTCCAATCAAATACCCCGCAATCAGATAATCTGTTTTTAAATTTAAATCTGCTTTCTGGGTGAAGGTATATGTATAAATTTCTCCAGGGGAAAGCACTAATCCTACAGGCAAAGTCTCCTGTACAATTTCATTTCCATCAATGGAAAAAGCTAGAGTTAAGTTTTCTGCAAAAGTAGTCCCTAAATTTTCTATACGAATAGAAACTGACTCCTGTGAAGTCAAAGAACAATCTGAAGATGGAGCAGTGATTTGATTAATAGATATATCCAATCCATTTACAGCAGTAAACTCAACAGCTCCCAAACTTACAGGCTCTGTTCTAGGATTACCTTCAATGTCATCGGTTACTATGGAAGTCAAATCAAACCCATTAGCAGCCAATGCTTCATTCTGTGGAATCAGATTAGAACTAGAGAAAAAGTCTGAATTAACAGTAACTGAANTGGAAGTCAAATCAAACCCATTAGCAGCCAATGCTTCATTCTGTGGAATCAGATTAGAACTAGAGAAAAAGTCTGAATTAACAGTAACTGAATTCAAATCTATAGAAGAAGTACTCCTCCAAGTAGAAAGATTAGAAACTATGGTATTTCCCCATACTCCCAGATTACTTCCTGCAGTAAAAAGGTTATTAAAATTACTTTCCTCAATAGCTGATATCGTAGACAACTTCAAGGCGTAACCTGTTCCAGATTGGAAAATATTGTTGATGAATTTATTGTTATTTCCTCCAGAAACATAATCCAAAGCCGCACCAGCTGATTGATTCCAGATGGAATTATGATAGAACTGAAGATAGCTTGACGTGGACAAGTAAACAGCTCGATTTGGGCCCTCGGAGTAGAAGAAATTATTATAAACCAAATTTAAAATAGAAGCTGAACCAGCAATATTTACCAACCTGAGGGCATTACCTTTTCCACTGACAACTCGGTTATCTTTTACTAACAATCCTTCCGAAACATTCTCAGCATAAATCGAAATCTGATCTTCCGAAGAGCTGGTATTAAGCGTGTTTCCAATAATTTCCGGGTTTAACTGATTGTTGAGATAAATGCCTCTAAAACCTATTTCATTTAGTGTATTTCCGCTTACTAGTGTTCCTGACATGCGATTATTACTACCATTCGAGGAGATATATATACCATAAAGTCCACCTGTTAACGTGTTATTTAAAACCCGGATATTTTGCCCAAATGAAGGAGCAATATCAAGCGCTTTCTTCGATGCGCTAGTTCCTGTTGAAATTGGACTTTCAATTTTCAATCCATCAAAAAGTAAATTAGTCGCCCGATTTCTTATTTGGATAACTTGAGCTATTCCAGAAGTTTCAAAAGTCAGGTTCTTAAAAATATAATGTTCAGCATTATCCAGCTTCAAGGTATAATCTACTGTATGGCTGATTAATACGAGGTCTGGATTTTCATTTACTGATTCAAAAGTGATTGTAAAAGTATCGGAGGCACCTGAAACCGATCCCAAATTAACTTGTCCAGTATAAGTGCCATTAGCGATTAAAAAACGAACTGCTCCTGAAATTCCATTCAAGGTCAAAGCTTCAGAAGCTGCAGCAAATGAAGGAAAGTTTCGGTCTCCACTTCCATTCGGATCAAGGGTATAATCACCTATCAAAGGTTGGCCTGCTATCGCAAATTCATTTGCTCCGATACTTACTGGAGCTGTTCTAGGATTACCATCAATATCTGTGGAAACAAATGAAGTTAAATCAGCTCCAGCTTCTGTGAGACTCGGACTTTGAGCCAATAAATCGGTAGCAGAAACATACTGTGGATCAGCATTCAATGAATTCGCGTCTTTTCCGGATAACGTTCTCCATGCGGCAAGGTCTCCCGCATCTGTTCCGCCAAGCCTTCCCAGGTAAACCCCAGAAGTGAAAAAATCATTGTAATCCACCTCTGCCAAACCCGTGGAA
>NZ_JAYEEY010000057.1:0-6616 GCF_035156415.1 Algoriphagus persicinus | reverse complement strand
TCCTACAGAACAAATCGGTCTCAGAGTAAAGAGACCATTTTCCATAATCTGATCAACAGAATGGTTAAGGCTGAAAAATTATATATCCAGAATTTGATATGATGTTAAATGGCCACCTCTAAATGTTTTTAAATGAGGCAACGTTTTATAATCGGTTTTTAATACATGCAATTGTTGTCAAATGACTTTATTATGGTTCTTTTTGCAAAAAAAGATGAATACTAATTTCAAACTTTTAGCAAACCAAACATGAATAAAAATCTACTTCATCTAGGCATGGTCATGCTTATATTCCTTACAGGAATTAATCTTGGCTGGGCTCAGACTAGTGCATTTGACTTTAATACCTCAGGTCAATTAGTCAATTCTTTTAATGGTTCTGGTGCAGATTTCGAAAATGTTGTTCAGTCCGCAAATGGTGGACTCAATAACTCAGGTGCCGTCTCTGTACCCAGTTCTAATACAAATGCTGTTTTTGCATCTAAAAACAGTTATAGTCTAGGTCCTGTTGGAAGTTCGTATACATTTGAAACATTTATAAAAAGCACAGGTCCTAATGGATATAGTGGGGTAGGATTTACCTCCGTTTCACCTACAAGTAAATTTACTACCACTGGTGTTTATAGACCAAATGATGCCCTTGGGGTGTCAGTACATGGTGGAGGGTACGTATTTCATAATGGAGATACCAATTACTCTGGTAATTGGCCCACTACCTATAATGATGAAATTACCACTATTAAAGCATCATCCTGCACTTATTTAATCGATGATACTAGCTCGTCTTGTGGTTCACCTGATAGGTGGTACAAAATTGTATTTAAAGTCAATAGAGCAACGAGTACTACTTTTAATATGCGTGTGGAGGTGTGGCCTGCTGCTCAAGATGGTTCATTGTTATATCCCTCTGAAGCATCTGCAATTGTTGAAGTTAATGGAGTAACTAACTTAACCCTATCAAACGCTTCACAGCTTTATAGTTATTTTAATTTTTCCGGTCATCGGGTAACCAAATTTGACAACTTTAGCTATAATCTTGTTGGTGCTACCGAAATTCAGGCAGGTGCACCAGTTGTTTTGACTGAATCGGTTTCTTTGACCGGTAATATTATTTCTGTCAATGGAAATGTGACCTCTGACAATGGTGCAGCTGTCACCGAACGGGGATTTGTTTACAGCACATCAACTAATCCGACTACTGCTAGCAGCAAAGTGGTACGTGGGTCTGGTACAGGCACCTTTACTGGTTCCACTTCCGCATTAGACCCTGGGACTTACTACGTGCGCGCATTCGCCACCAACAGTACTGGAACATCTTATGGAGAGGAATTTTCTAGGACAGTTACTGCTGCCTTTCCTAGTGTAACAACAAATGCTGCCACCTCACTTACCTCTTCAGGCGCAACGCTAAACGGTAATGTAACCTCAGAAGGGGGAGCAGCCGTTACAGCCCGTGGATTTGTTTATTCTTCTTCAGATAATACTCCAACTATCGCTGAGGGGGGTGTAACTCAGGTGCCGGATGGAAGTGGGACGGGAATTTTCAACGAAGCGGTTACTGGATTGAGTGCTTCGACTACTTATTATTATCAAGCTTATGCTACGAATAGTGGTGGTACGAGCTATGGAGGGGTGGAGAGTTTTACAACTGGAAATGCAGGAGTATTATTAAGCACTAGCCCTATTCTGACATTTACGGCAAATTCTGCTGATGTTACAGGAGACAATATTGCAACAGATGGAGAGGCAGGTTCTCAATCTATTTCTGATATTGACATCCAGATTTTCAATATTTCTGATGTTAATGGGACTTTTCTAAATTCTCTTTCATGGAAAAATAACAGTTTCCTATTTAGTGGAGACCCGGGTTATTCAGCATTAACCTATGACAACAACAACAATGACGGTAACAAAGGAATGTCTATCAAATCAGGTGATGGCAGTAAATTCCAGCTTGTTCAGTTTAAGTATTACAATTGGGGTGAGACCAACTCCTTCACTAATACCATAAAAGGATATAGGGGAGGAATGGAAGTTGCATCCATGACCTTCAATGGTTTTGACACCAATTACAATCCATTAACGGTTACATTGAACGCCTCATTTTCTAATGTAGATGAGGTAAGGATCTATATAAGCGATGCAGGTTGGGCAGGAAATGGTACGACAAACCACAGTATCAATAATATCCAGTTAACTTCTCCTGTATCTGCAACCTTGCCCACGGTAGTATCTACAGCGGCATCATCTATTACTGCCACAGGATCCAACTTGAATGGTAATGTAACCGCAGATGGGGGAGCATCTGTTACAGCCCGTGGCTTTGTATATTCCTCTTCAGACAATACTCCCACTATCGGTGAGGGAGGCGTAAATCAGGTTGCAGATGGTAGTGGGACGGGAGTTTTCAGTGAAGCTGTTACAGGATTGAATCCATCCACGATCTATTACTATCAAGCTTATGCCACCAACAGTGAGGGGACAAGCTATGGAGGTGTTCAGAGTTTTACAACTACTAAGATTCAGCTTGCAATCAGTAGTCAAAATTTAACCATCTCTAAATCCTATGATGGAACTAATACTGCTACAGTTACAGATATCGTGTTGGAAGGAGTTCGCTCTGGAGATGATGTGACCGTGACAGGGGAAGCTACCTATGACAATGCTTCGGTGGGTGAAAACAAGTCCATCACGGTTGTATATACTTTGGGAGGAGCAGATGGGAATTCGATATTCACTCTGAATAATCTCACACCGGGTGGTGGAGCAACAAGTAGCGACAAAAATTTTGCAAACATCAGTAAATGGGCTCAACAATTTACATCGAATGAAAGCGGAGTAATCTCAAGCTTGAAATTGAATTTGTATCGCACAAACAACCAGTCAGGCTCTTTCGCAGTAGAACTTTGGAGCGGAAACGGAACGATACCAACCTCCCAACTTGTCGTGCTGAAAACATTGGATTGGACAAATGTTCCCCTGAATAATACAGCTACAACAACGACTGACTTCATCGAACTTACAAGTCTGGAAAATTCTTATTCCGTAGTCTCAGGAACTAAGTACTGGATCGTGGTATCGCAACCTTCAAATGGGCCTTTTGCAAAACGATGGGCAGTAAATGGAAGTGGAAATGAAACTGCATCCTACAATGCCAACCAGAATTTATGGACTGGAAATGGTACATCAATAGACCTAGGGTATCAGATAGAAATTGAAGTTCCTGGAACTTATATTGCCCCAACGGATTTTGTAGTAAACAATGGTGTTATCACGGCGAAGAACCTGACAATAGGGAGTCAGAACTTGACCTTGAGCAAGACCTATGACGGAAACACGACGGCAGAGATTACAGATATAGTAGTAGATGGAATTGAGCCAGGTGATGAGGTGACCGTGAGTGGGCTTGCGACTTATGCCGATGCTACAGCAGGCACGGGTAAAACAATCACAGTGGTCTACACGCTAGACGGCGCTGATGCTGCAAATTATTCAGGACCGGAGAATACGGTAGTAACAACTGGGGAAATTACTGCCAATCCGCCAACCATCACAAGCACACCAACCACCACCATACCTTACGGTCAGCCATACAGATATAGTGTAGTAGCTACTACAGAGGGCGGTCTGGAGACAACGCTTACAGCTCCAACTTTGCCGGCGTGGTTAACCTTTAGTACAGACGGTCAAAGCACTGCCACCCAATTTGGAAATGTTCCTGGTGGAGTACAATTATCAGGGGCAGCAGGTGATAATGATGGAAATATTTATGCCATTCGATCAAATGGGACAGAAATCTTTAAAATCCAGTCAGATGGAACGACCACTTCATGGAAATCGGGAATGATATCAGGGACGGTTTTTGCCTTACATATTGTAAATGGATACATATATATTCCAAGGCATTCTAATGCAGTTGAATCTATCACCCGTGTACCTCTCAATGATCCTAGTGCAGCAGAGGAAGTTTTTCATTCTCGTTCAGGAGGAGCACTTTCTCTGACAGACAAAGACGGATTTATTTATGCAGCAAACTTTAGTGGAAGTGAGATATTGAAGATTAATGAGTCAACCAAAGCGGTTGAATTGGTTTTGAACTCAACAGATGGTATTCCTTTATATGGACCATTTGGGTTGACTTTTGATGCTGTTGGCAATCTTTATATAGCTACATGGACCAATAGAAGCATTTTGAAATATGATGGCAGTACTGTTAGTACAGCTTTATCAGGTTTGCCTAATCATGTTTCTAGTATCCGAGTTGATAAAAATGGAAATTTTTATCTTTCTATGAGGAGTGCTGGGGTTAGGAAATACACCTCTGATTTTAGTTCCTTTCAGGTGGTTTCTCTTTCAGCTACTGATAATATTTATAGTTTATCCCTTACTTCTAGTGGTGCTTTAGTTTATGCAAAATATAATACCAATGAAGTTTTCAGACTTCAAACTGGGGCTGTGCTTATGGGAACTCCGGCCAAATCTCATGTAGGAGCGCATCCTGTTGTAATGAAGGCTCAAAATAATGCTGGATTTACCGAGCAGTCCTTTTCCATCACCGTTACTGATGAGACCGCTCCTGTTGTTTCTGCTTTTGTTCCGGCCAATAATGCCACAGAAGTAGCACTTCAGCCTACCTTGACCATCACTTTTGATGAGGAGGTTGTATTGGGAACTGCGGGCACACTCACGGTCAATAACGGAGGTACTGTACTTCGGACTTATGATCTATCGGTAATTGAAGATCGGAATGCATTGGTGCTATCAGAGAATAAGATGACACTTTCAGTTGACTTGGATAGCACACTTCCACGTAATACAGTCATCACTATTGGCATTTCTTCAGGCTTTGTGAAGGATATGGCAGAAAATGCTTTTGCAGGTTTCGCCGCCAGTTCCAATACCTGGAGATTTACAACCCTATCAGACAGCGAACCTCCTGTCATTACTCTCCCAAATGACAACACCAAGGTTGCAGACCAAGACGCTTGTAACTATACAGTGCAGGGCACAGAGTTTGACCCGATCTCAGTTACAGATAATAGTGGAACAATCACTTCCTTAACTTACGCAGTAAAACAGCTCAAGGCTGCTACAAGTTTGATTTCTGAGGATTTCAATTCAGGTGCTTGGAATCCTGCAAATTTTGAGATTGGTTCTCCCAATGGATCGGTTGTGGACGGAGCTTATCAAAGTGCCGGAGGAGACGATAGAGGTACCCTTAGAACCGTGGCTGATTTTATCCCAACTGCTGAAAATCCACTTAATGTCAGTGCTACATTAAGATTTTCTGGAGGAGAATCCATTGCATTCATTGGTACTCGAAGCACAGGCCTTAAAAATTCTGGCTACTCAAATGAGCCTTCAAATAGTTTGTACTTCAGAATACATAATTTTATTGATGGTTATACAGTTATTTCAGGAACATCTTTTGATGGAAGACCAGGAAATGCTTTTTATACAAATCCAATTAGGATAGAATTTGTAGATAATGGATCTAATATCACAGGAACTTTTACTAATACGGTTACCAATCAAGTACTTTCCTTTAATGAAAACACAGCATATAGTTCAGGTTCTTGGAGAGTAGTGTTTTCTGGCGGAGGTAATGCTTCTTGGGATGATATTAAAATCAGCATTGGGCCACATGAAAGTTTCCAGGAAATAGCGAATGGTACCAACTCAGCAGCAGGTAAACAATTACCGATAGGCATAAATAGAATCCTGTGGACAGCTACTGACCCAGCTGGAAATGAATCCACCGAAACCATCTCAATTACAGTAGAAGATAAGCAGAAGCCTACTTTTATCGCTCCATCAAATGTTACAGAAAACACAATTGGAGGAGAGAAATCTAAAATGCTTACTATTTCTAATGTGGTCGTTTCGGATAATTGTGGAATTGAATCACTAAGCTGGAAAATGACAGGCGCGACTATCGCTAGTGGCACAGATCAAGTAGGAACTTATTCATTCAATACAGGACTAACGACTATTACCTATACAGCGACAGACATATACGGAAATGCTGAAACTACTTCTTTCACAGTATCCTTGAAAGAGGCACAGGAAATTACATTTAATCCTATTTCAACGAAAACCTATGGCGATCCTAGCTTTGACTTAGATGCAAGTGCCAGTTCAGGTCTTACGGTTGAGTTTAAAAGTTCAAATACAGCAGTAGCCACGGTATCTGGAAATACGGTGACGATAGTTGGACAGGGATCAACAATTATCGCTGCAACTCAGCCCGGAAATGATGCTTATGCTGAGGCAGAATCAAAGACCCAAACTTTGACCGTCAATAAAAAAGCCTTGACTATCACGGCTAACAACGACAAGAAGACTTATGGCGAGGAAAACCCAGCCCTGACCTTCACCTACACCGGCTTAGCCAACGGTGACACGAAAGTAGCAACCGAACCAAGCATCAGCACGACTGCTACACAAAGCTCAAACGTAGGAACTTACCTAATCACGCTAAGTGGCGGATCGGATGATAACTATACCATCACGCTAGTGAAAGGTACGCTGACTGTTGGTAAAAAAGCAGTAACCATCACGGCAGATGACAAGTCGAAGACTTATGGTGAAGCGAATCCAACGCTGACCTTCACTT
>NZ_JAYEEY010000056.1:0-7184 GCF_035156415.1 Algoriphagus persicinus | reverse complement strand
GAACCCAAGAATTTTGACTGGCATTCAGGCAGTTTTCAAAGAGCGGCCTAAAATCAAGCGAAATAACCAACAAAAAGGCCTCAGTTTAAACCAAATGAAGGTTTTTAGACGAACTGCCGTTAGCGGGCATTGTAAAAAGACAACGAGAAAAATAGAAAATATGAACATAGCAATTTTGATAGCAAACATCTTGACACTTTTAGCCTTTATTCTTCACACTTTTGTCGGTGACAAAGAACTGAAAGTAAACGAGCCGACAGAAGGAAATGACGAAAATTTCCAAAAAAGAGAAAAATGGACGATGGCGAGATGTGGATGGCATTGGGTTTCCTTTGATTTGCTTTTTGCTACAATTGGACTTGGACTGATTAATTTTACCAACTACTTTGACAACGAAAAAACATTGCTTCAAATACTGACAATTTACTTTTTAGGTTATGCAGTAGTTTGGGCTTTGACAATTGCAATTTCAAAACAGTTTCCGAAAAATTATTTGAAACTAGGGCAATGGATTTTGCTATTGCTTATTGGCGGACTAATTTACTTTGGAACAAATTAATTTGACTTATGCTAAAACTTGGCGGATACATAAACATAGCAATTGCAATCGGACATATAGTTGGACTTTTTTGGGCTGACAAAATGTTTGAAGTTACAGGAGTTGGAAAAGAAATGACTGAACTTGCTCAAACGCATTCTTCATTACCATATTTACTGACAATTTTTGTAGCAATCGTATTTTTCATATTTGGTTTATATGGACTTTCGGCTGACAATAAGTTTAGACCACTTCCACTTTTGAAACCTGTGATTTTCACAATATCAGGAATTTATCTTCTTCGTGGAATTGGAGAACTCATATTTGACTTGGAAAAACAACAAGCAAACCAGTTTTTGGAAATAACCTATTCACTAATTGCAGTCTTTATTGGACTTTTATTTTTGATAGGCGGACTGAAAAAATGGAAATTGAAACAGACGAATGAATAAACAACGACCCGCTAGTCGAGTAGGTAAAGGGGAATTCCACCCCTAAACCTCTCACAGAACCGTATCCCGATACGCTTTGCTATTGGGACAGGCAGTGAATCTCTCAATTCATACGGCTCTTATTATGCAGTCGGATAGTCCATTTTGTTAGACTAATTTGTATCCCAGTCCCCAGTGATAAAACAGGTTTGGATAAGAAACCGTCACTTGCCTAAGCCATTTAATTCGTATAACATTTCAATTTGTTTAATCCAATAATCCCTAGAAAGACACATTAATCATTCCCAACAAAATTGGCCCTTCCAAAAAATCTTCGATTCACGAAGTTATTGAGATTAGAACCAAACCGATAATTAAGCCCAAATCTGGTATCGATGTTATATGCTGAAGGTAGGTTTACCCTCCCGCTCAAAATATCCTGTTCGGTGAAATCTCCTGATGCCAGGTAAATCTGGTCCTTTACGTAGTTACCTTCTATCCTCATAAAGAAAGAAAAATTCCCAGTGACACGGACTTCTGCACTAATATTCAAACCTGTGGACCAAGAGCTAAAATCATCTAGATAATTTCTCAGACGATATCCCACTTCCAGGTTACCCCAACGTTGATTTAACCCCAGACTGGCTCTCAAACTATGGAGGAACCTGGTTTCTTGAAGAACACCGTAAATCGTTTCTTCGACATATCTATTATTCCTGACTTCAATCCCATAGTTCACTCTTAGAAATCTTGAATTCTGCACTGATTCCGGAAAAAAATTGTGCTCTACAGCTGGTCTGAAACTGGTCTGAAACTGATAATTAAAGCGGGTGTTCTGACGACCTGCAATATCATATCCATAAGACCATTGGGGTGAAATAGACTTCACCAGCTGGTGACTAAATCCAAATTCTGATACATCAAAATTATTCTCAACTTCATCTATGATCTGGTTGCCGTCAGCATCAAGAACCGGATTGCCATTGCCATCAACTCTTGGTTCCCTTTGAATCGTTCTTCTCAGTCTTTCATCTATTCTCCCAGATAGGGAAATTTTCCACTTATCCGTGATACGATTAATATTGATTTCTCCACCATAATTAATTTCCTTGCTCAATTCCTCTAATTCAATGTTCGCATCACTACCCACATTAAAAACCCAGTAATTCCAAGGATGTTCGCTTTCCCGCACTGTATCAACCAAATTGCCAGAGTCAGTCTTCATGTTGATTTCGATCTCCTCTCCAGCTGTGGTTTTCGCAACATACGGAGCTAAACCTAATTTGATAAACCGAGTAAGTCTCTCCCGCACTTCAAAGTCGGTATCCGTCTGTTTGGTATTTACATAGAGGGTGTCGCTTCTTCCCGCATGGATGTTTTGTTGACCTATAAACAAAAGTTGATATTGTCTTCCACCGCCACCAGATCTGTTATTGTTAATTAGCAAAAAGACATCAGCCGATTGATTATCCCTATAGAAGTCAACCGCTGTAATTTCCGTTCTGATAAAATCCATATCACAGCCTCCATCCCTCCGATCACAACCATCGATAAACACCCTGAGTTTATTTGGAAGGTTGTAATTATCAACTAGTGTTTGACTAATTGAAGGAGTAGTCAAGGAAAAGAATGTCAGAATCAATAAAAGTGGTATTTTTCTCATTTTTTTAGGGGTAACTCAAGTTGGTCGTTTCATTTAAATCGAAGTTAAGTGCCATTTATCAACCTTGACACTGTATTTTCCCTGCATTGTTTGAAAATGAATATACATTTTACACGAAAAAGCAAAGAAAATAATACCCGATCCTTTGCTACCTAATTACTTGAATCAGGCATGTGGCCTTCCCTTTTTATGAAACCAAATTAATAAAAGGATTTGAAGCACATACAAACTTTGGGTACAAGTATGTACTTGGAATTATATGAATGTATAAACAAACTACTTGGCTAACAATGAATATAAGCATCAGCGGTTTCTGTGGGTATTCGAGCGGTAGTGTTTCTAATCAACCCCACCAAATCTGCCGATTTAACTAAAAAAGTAAACAACGCAACACTATTTCAAGTACGTGGAGTTTATAAAAACCTTAGCTATTTCAATTTTTCTACTTGTTTCATATGATTATAATTTGTTTTTCAATGGTCATATGGAATCTCGCATGGTACATAATCATCCCAGTGTGTGACGCCTGCGACATGCTCGATTTCATGTGTTTATAATTTGCTTTTCAGTTGTCACATAGCCTGTCCCGATCTTTCATCGGGAGAATCTCGCTTGGTTGATAATCATCCCAGTGTGTGTCGCTTGCGTCATGCTCGATTTCATATGTCGGTTGTCAGATCATTGAAAATTTAAATCTTACGGTGTTTAGTGACCAAAACCCGACGGATACCCCCTTGGTTTTTGGAAAAGGTATTATTTCAACTGAGAATAAAGAATTCGCAATCACTTTCAGTTCAGAAATGGACGAATTATACTTTACCCGCAGAAAACCAAAAGAGAAAAATAAGATTTATACCTTGAAATTTGTCGATGAGAAATGGTCTGACCCAGAATTGACATTTTTCCCAACAGATAAAGGATGGGACTTTAAACCTCATATCAACCCTAAAGGTGATAGGCTCTACTTTGGAAGTACAAGACCTCTTACTGATGACATTCAATCATCAGGTATGCATCAATGGTATAGCGAAAAAAATGAAAATGGCTGGGGCGAGCTCCTACTAGAAAATCGAGTGATCAACCGACCTAAATATCCCAATGATCGTAAACAACCCTTCCCAGCTTTGTATTTTCCAGAGAATTCAGCAAAGGAATCGCTATTTTCTTCCTGGATTTTTTTTTGGAAGCGGAATAGAAAGGGAATTGAAAAGCAATCGCAATCTAAAATCTGCGAAAGGAGTCGATTGGATATATAACTAAAAGAGATTAAGTTTAGCTAATTGAAAAATATCCACCATTATAGGTGATAGCATGCTCCTATGGGAGATATCACTTATAATGGTGGATAGCGAAACGTTGTGCTCAATTAATGTGCATAGCCTGCCTCATAGTCCGGAACTATTACTCCTGTTTCCTTTACATAACTTTCCCATTGAGTAATAAGATCGGTCAATATTTCAGGTTCTTGTGCTGCCAAATCAATTTGTTCTCCTGGATCAGATGAAAGATTATATAACCGCCACTGGTCAACAATCACATTTGGATCATTCGGTTTCCAGGGAATTCCTGAAGGTTCAAATACAATCTTCCAATCACCCTTACGGATTGCCTTACGGCCAAATAACTCCCAGCCCATTGAATAATCTTCACCATGTAGGGACTCACTATCACCTTTCAACAATGACAACATCGACGAACCTCGGAGCGGTAATATTTCCTTTCCCTTATATGTATTGGGGTGTTTTATTTCCGCAAGTTCTAAGATGGTAGGCAAAACATCCATAACCGTGACCATTGAACTTTCAATCGATCCACCAGGTATGACTTTAGGATAATGTACAATTGCCGGAGCTCGGATGCCTCCTTCAGTGGTAAAGCCCTTGAACATGCGAAAAGGAGGCACACCCCCTCTAGACCAATTAGGACCATGCCATAGATATGAGTTAGCCGCCCCCATGTTTTCCAAACTGTTGTCACAGCATTGATCGACCCATTCACCAAGAGCATCCCACCCTATATCCAAATGTGCACCTTCAGGCCCATTGTCAGACATGAAGACGATAAGTGTATTTTCAAAGTCGCCACTTCGTTTGAGGGACTCTAGAACCGCACCAAGATAGCGATCCAAATCGTCAACCATAGCAGCATAAATTTCCATTCTTCGAGCTTCAATTCTTTTATCTTCCTCATTCAAAGAATTCCAAGCTGTTTCGGTAGGAATTCGTTCTACTAGTTTCATGCCAGGAGCAGTTAATCCGAGTTTCTTCATCTTTTCAAATCGAGATATTTGTAAAATATCATAACCAGAATCATACTTACCAAGATACTTTGCTATAGACTCTTCGGGGGCTTGTAGGGGCCAATGTGGTGCTGTATAAGTCAGATAAGCAAAAAAAGGCTTTCCATCATCAGGACGATTCTCCAAGTAATCAATCATTCTTTCGCTATACATACGTGTGGAATAAAAGTCCTCAGTTAAATTAACACGTTCCCCATCTTCTTCATATACAGCTAGACCAGGCCCTACACAAGGCATCTGATTCAGATGACCCGCGCAACCCTGAAGTAAACTGAAGTAGTGTTCAAACCCTCTGGCTCCAGGGCTGGTTTCTGTCGTCATACCCAAATGCCATTTACCAGCCATATAAGTGTGGTATCCGGCATCTTGAAGTAATTCAGGGAGTGCCGCTACTCTATAATTCAAGAATCCTTCGTACCCCGGATTTGCTTGCTGATTCTCCCGAAGTTCTTCAGCCATATTTCCAAGACCAGCAAGATGATTATCGGTTCCAGACAGCAACATAGAACGAGTTGGAGAACAAGTCGGAGCGACATAAAACTGAGTGAGTCTTACTCCTGCTGCTGCCAGTGCATCTAAATTAGGTGTTTCGATTTCGCCACCAAACGAACCTAAATCTGTAAATGCCAAATCATCGGCAACAACCAACAAAATATTGGGCCGTTTGTCCTTTGATGGACTACAAGCGAGTAGAGTTATAACAAAAGTAATGCACGGTAATAATCTGTTCATATGTATAGTCCTTGGACTGAAAATATCAAAATAGTTTAATCAACCGAATTTAAACAAATTACATGTTCATAGCAACTGAGCACAGTCGAGTAGACGGCCTCGCCAGATTTCTCCGACGAGGTGCGCATCTCACACCACCTATCCCGAAAGCTTTCGGCATTAACTATTTAAAAATTACCGCGACTTGTGCTGAGCGAAGTCGATTAAGCGGTTGCATTATCGAGAAACTGGCAGGGAATAAATCCTTGCCAGTTTTTTGTTTTAAGGGTTAGAATAAAGTTTTATAAAACCAACGAGACGGAAGGTGGCGACAAATCAACAACGTGTAAACTCAATGCCGGTCGGGAAAAAGTTGATTTGAAACGCTTACGGGTTCCACCCATAATTCAAATAACCAGTCCAACCAGGTCAGATTTCACTAACATAGCCAGCTTAAATCTTACTCTAATTAGCTATCTTAAGGATGTTATTTGAATTCTTTCACCCTCATGGCGTTTACACGCCGATCCGTCGAACAGATTTACAAAAAGAATTTGAAAAGTTGATTCCCCGGAGAAAGGACAGGATTTTGGGAATGTTGCTAAAGAGTTTCAGGCTGGTTATGTTTTTGGGAAGACTGATAGGGTTCGGAAATGGATACAGATCGCCATGGGAGAACGATCAGAATGGTGAAATAAATGGTGTCATTGTTAATGAAAAGCACCAGCGACTCCTCAAATGGATTCGCTAATGCTAGCGAAAGCCAACCGTTTTTAGTAACTTAATAATTCACCAAACAACAAACCACCATGACAAAAGTATTAATCACCGGCCAAGTTGAAGATTCTGCTAAATGGGAGGCAGGTTTTCGATCTCATGTAGACTTATTTCAGGCAATGAGCATCACTAAGTTGGAATTTACCACAACGGCAACCAATGAAGTTGCTATTTGCGGTGAGACGTCAGACCTGAACAAATACATGGAAATATTTAATTCCCCTGCTACCGCGGAAGCGATGGCATTTGATGGCGTCAAGCGCGAAACCGTTAAAGTTTTTGTCCTGGACAAAGAATTGAAAGTCTAACTTTCACGAGCCAGCACATTTCCTTTTATTAATTCAAGATTAGGGAGGCCGACTTCAAACAGGTATTAATGGAAGTACAGAAATTGTAATACAAGGAGATTCTCTGGTGTTTACTTTTCAGTGACAGAAAGAATCACCTACCTCAAAAGGGTAGGTTTTTTATTAAGTGTTTTCATTATATACAATGATCTTAGACCTCAGGATTGAAGATAGCATAGCAATTGGCCTTCCTGGCCGTGTGTTAAATTCTACAATACTCCTTGATGATTTGGAAGTTCTTACCACAATGCCCAGATTGGTTTTTCAATAAATCACTAAATCCCAATAATTATGAAAAAAATAAATTAAAAACTAACAACTAGGTTTTCGTCGCGTGCGTAGCACGAACGATGAAACCGCTGTTGCACTGCCTGTCCCGATAGCGAAGCTTATCGGGAGAACCGGTGAGGTTCTTATG
>NZ_JAYEEY010000055.1:0-7890 GCF_035156415.1 Algoriphagus persicinus | reverse complement strand
TTGCAATCCAACTCGCTGTGGAAGCGTTGACTGAACTCTATAATCTCCTGACCTCGAAAAATATCCATTTCTTGCATTTTTAACAGTATAAATATATGCAATTATATGGACACCTCTATAATCTTAATTCACTTATAGGACCCGAAGAATGAACTGCTTCAATCAAATAAAGCCAATTCCTTTTTTGTGAATAGGCAATAACATCAGGCAGTTCTTCATGTGAAATTTCAAAGAAGTTGAGTTCTTCAAGTCTTTTATTTTCTAAATATAAATACTTGTCAGAGGTGTCACCCACATAAAGTACTTCTCCACCGTGTCCATATCTCGGTAAAAAGTCTTCGATAATCGCTTTCTGTAAATCATTGTGTTCGCCTGCTGAAAAAGTAAGCTTTCCACCTGAAGGAAGTGAAACATTGACTTTTGCTATCTCTCTTTCTCTTTTTAGTTTTTTACTTAATGGCTCAATATTTTTCAGTTTTTCGGAAACTAATTTTTCCCAATCTTTTCTGCCGTACTCTCTAATAAGTTCAGCATAAGTCGGATTAATTGAATATCCACGAGTTGAGTCGTTTGTTGCTGAATTTGGGCTTGATTGCAAAACGACTTCCGCAACGGTAAGTAGTTTCAAGTCTTTTCTGCGAATATCATCATAAGAACCTGAACTTATGTTTTCTCCAAAATGATTGTTAACGTAAATAATTATATCCCTAGTTTTGAGGGCATATCCACTATTCAGGTCTTTTGCATTTCTTATATCTTCAACTTTTCTAATATCACCACTTGCTAAAAATGCAATTGCCATTTTCTCCAATCTGCGAGGTGTGGCATCTAATGGGATTCCAAAAGTGTCAAGGATATAAAGTATAGTATTTATCAGTTCCTGAACTTGTTGAGTTTTTGCGCTAAAGGTTTTTGATTTATCGGGACTGATATACTGTTTCATTCTCAAATAATTTGAATTGTGAGTTTTCTGTTAAAATATATTGTGCATTGCTTTTACCTGTCAGATGGTTTTTGATATTTAAAGCTAAATGATACGCAAAGTTAGGAGCTACCGCATTTCCTATTTGATTATATTGATTGGTTTCTGTGCCTGAAAATTCAAACCAATCTGGAAAGCTTTGAAGTCTAGCGGCTTCACGAACAGTAATTCTTCTTCTTCTTCCGTCTTGTAATCGAACCCTGTGCATATCGCCTGTTGCACCTGCTAGATTCCTACAAGTCAAGGTTCTTGCAGGTCTATCCATATATAAATCCCTCGGGTTAATACATTTTGATGCTTTTTCGTAATTAGCTACATATCTATCCATTGATTCAGTAAAGAATTTCGATTTTTCGTCAAATTGAAAAGCAAGTTCATCAAGAGCTTGTCCCGCTGTAACTTTGCGATTAACTTTTTTAGGAAGGTTAATTTTCTGTTTAGAACCTAATACAATCACCCGTTCTCTATTTTGTGGCACTTCATAATTTACTGCATTTAAAAGTGCATAGTTTATATAATATCCTAATTTTTCAAGTTCCTCAATTACCTCTTTTAAATACCACTTGTTTTTATAAAGTATCCCTCTAACATTTTCAAAAAGAAGTACTTCAGGGTCTAATTGTCGAATGGCAGATAAAAATATAGGGAACCCGTCTCTAGAGTCCTCTAGTCCAAGCTGTTTACCCCCTACGCTAAACGGTTGACAAGGTGGACCACCAATTACTAAATCAGCTTTGGGATACACCGATTCAGGTGACAATTTTTCATTAAAGCATTCACCAATTAAATTCTTATTATAAGTATTGCTAGCGGGTCCGTCCATTTCATACCCAATAGTTTTAAAACCATTAGCTTCAAAACCAAGGGAAAGTCCACCACACCCTGCAAATAGGTCAACTACTTTTTTATTTAAATCAGTATCAACCCAAGGTATAAGTTTCTTATTTATTTCCTCCCAATATTTCATTCTTCAAAGTTAGGGATTTAAGATGAAATTTCAGCTACCTGCATTAGGCACAACGTTTGACAATATGAAACGGTTGGGTTTTCGGGCTGCATACTTGTCCACCAACAAGAAAGCTGAATCGAGAACAAAACGCTCACAAACCACTGAACCCCAACTGTTTTATATTGTGTGTTGTGCCATCGTGCATTTATATATTCTTAATTTCCTTTTACTATGTTATCTAATTCAGTTAGCTACACGATACCTTTTTAACTATAGTCATTCTCGAATAAATTGTCCAATAAATTTATTTTCCATTCCATTGCCCCATCCATTTCCATGATCACTAATCATTGAAGACATTGTGTTTCCACCGATTTTATGTTCTCCATAACATAATAGTGAAAGTATTTTTGCCGGTCTTAAATGTTTACTTCCCCAGGCCAAGGGAGTATCTCCATTAGAATCCCTTTTTTCTTTATCTGCACCACGTTCTAATAACAATCTTATCGTTTCCTCATCAGCATAAGCAGCAGCACGGTGTAAAGGTGTTTCTCCACACGTTTTTACATCCCTCATAAATGAACCTGTTTCCATATTGGGATTTGTGGAGATGTTCACATCAGCGCCTGATTCAAGAAGTAATCGAACTACATTGTAATAATATGGCCTTCCTGCTTTGCTAAGCGCACAATGCAAAGGAGATTCACTATTGCTTGGATGTTGATGGTTTACATTTGCACCCCTGTTGATGAGAAAATCACAAGTTTTCCAATGTCCAAAAAATGCCGCATCACATAAGTCATTGTTTAGATTTAATGACTTTACGACTAGCCCTTCTTTTTCAACTAATCTGAGGGCAGTTACATCGTCATAGAAAATTAACCACTGAAACAGACTGGGCTCATCTGAGATAATAAGTTCTTTCCAATTAGGTAAAGTCAGCAGTTCAAGTACTGCATCGGTTCGCCCACTTGNCATCGTCATAGAAAATTAACCACTGAAACAGACTGGGCTCATCTGAGATAATAAGTTCTTTCCAATTAGGTAAAGTCAGCAGTTCAAGTACTGCATCGGTTCGCCCACTTGCTATTCGTATAGAGATTTCTTGGCTATTCATGTTTCAAGTGTGTTAATTAAAATAAAATAAGTTTTATCAGTATTATGTTAAAGGTACAATTTTATGGCGGATGGTGTCATTGCATGTGGCACAACGGTCTCGTATAAGAGCAGTAGCGGAGCTAAACACCTGCCTTTTCGGAAAACAAGATACTAAATTATAATCAATAGCGGTTCGAGTTTACACCCGAACCGCTATTGCTTTTATACATTGTTGGCAACTGGCTTTCTATAACTTTATAAGATATGTAGTTATTGATTTTATCAAAGAACCTTTTGCTCCTATAAATTTGTAAAAGTTAGAAAATGCATATTTTTCTCCGTTCTGTATCTTTATTAATCCATTTGTTGCACCCTCTTTACCGTGTGATAAAATTTGTAGAAGCGTTAACTCTGCCGTTTTTTTTATTTTTTCTAACTCTTGCACAAAGTTTTCTTTTCCTTCTATTTTTTTATCACCAACAATATCCCAAATGATTGTATCTGATACACTTTCCTTTAGAAACTTTATATTTTGTTCAGCTACTGCAATATTAAATTCTTTAAGGAAAGCCATTTTAGGCGAGTTACCACAATCTGCTTTTACGTTTATTATTGCCATATATCAACTTTGTATTAAATTTTTTCTACTGGAATACAAAATTCAATTGTAAGTATTTCATTTTTTGGTGGTTCTGGATAATTTTGATACGGAATTTTATCAATAGGATGATACCCAATTGAAGGAATTCCTTCCCCATATATCCAATTCCAAGCCTGTCCGATTTCTTGAGGTTTAAGCTTAAATCTCGCTATGTAATATTTACCTGAAGAAATTATAGTTTTTCCAATTTCACCATTTACTTCGGTTTTTGCTGGAATAGTAATACAAACACTCATTCGTTGTTTGTCCTCTGGTGTTACATCAGGGTCATCGTGATGAATTACTATTGATTCGGGATTATGTTTTAATAAGTCACTTTTGCCCGCCCAATCAAATAATTGACTGAAAAGTTTTTCATAAACGCCTGCACTTTGCTTATACGAGCCAACGTGTTTAACATAAGCAATAGTTTTTTCGGGCATTGATTTAATGTTTGCTTCTACTAATTGTTCCATTTTATTATATTTTTTAAGTTCAGAACAAAAGTATTTGGCTTTGAAAAAAATTGTTTGACTAATATTGCTCTTTTGCATTTTCTGCTTTCTAAATGCAGTTGGTGAGGTTTTAAAATGAGAAGCAAATTGACGTGAAAAAACGGATAAGTTATTAAAACCACTTTCATAGGCGATTTCAGTTATCGTTAGATTTGGTTTTAATCTTAATAAGATGTTTGCTCTCTCTAATTTTATTCTTTGAATAAATTCAAAAGGAGTTTCACCAATCATTGCATTAAATACTCTGGAAAAATGAAATTTTGAGAAATTAGAGGTTTTTGCTAAATCGTCAAGATTAAACTCTGATTCAATGTTTTCGTCTATGTAGTCGAATACTTTATTAAGTCGCTCTAAATAGTGATTTCTATTTTTATCATTAGTACTCATTTAAATTGAAATGTTTGTTTCAGCTTGTTGCCAACTTATTTATTTATGCACCTTTGGTGCACATATCCAACCGTTTTCGGGTGGATATCTGCACTTTTGGTATTGTTTTTTTAAAGGTCATCAAATGGACTTTTTACTTTTTGGAGACTTTTCTGACTCACATGGGTATAGATTTCAGTCGTTTTGCTTGAACTATGCCCCAATAACTCCTGAATAAACCTGAGATCTGTTCCGCTTTCCAGAAGATGGGTGGCGTAGCTGTGTCTTAGCCAATGAAGAGTCACCGGCTTCTTGATCCTGGCTTTACTCAATGCGGTTTTCAATACTTTTTGCAAACTTCCTTCACTATAGGCTGTATTCTTTTTACTCCCTTCAAATAAATAGCTTCCCGGCTTTTCCATTAGGTAATACGCTCTGAGCATCCCGATGATTTTATCACTGATCGGTACCATCCTGTCCTTCGCACCTTTCCCTTTATTGATTCTTAACATTCCTCTTTTTGAATCTACATCTTCTAGTTTGAGGCTCAACAGCTCACTTCTCCTTAGTCCACAGGCATAGATGAGACTGAGCATTGTCCGATGCTTTACATTTTTGTGCGCTTGGAGTATATCTTTCACCTCTTCTTTGCTGAGTACATGGGGAAGCTGTTTGGGTTTTTTGGGTCTTTCGATCTCTATTGGTTCGAGCTTGCGTTTTTGTTTGTTCGAAAAATACAGCTTTACCGCATTGATCACCTGAGATTGAAGGCTAACTGAATATTTTCTCCTAAGGATATAATTTTGGTGGAAATTTTCCAAATCCTCAGTGCTGATTTCTTCAGGCTTTTTGTTTTCCGTATAGCGGAAAAATAGGCTAAGGCTCTGGCTGTAGGTTTTTACTGTGGATTCGGCATAGCGTCTGTTCTGCATCCAGGCTATAAACTTTTTGATTTCTTGGTCTAAGTCGGGTGCCAATTCAGGCAGGTTTGCAGGTAATTGTCCTGCTTTTATTTTTTTGAAACCGGAATAATCTATCCATGCTTTGCCTTTCAATAAGATGAGAAGTTCTTCCACAATGCCTTCCGAATAGGGGAGCGACCAAGCTCTTCGTTCGGGGTTCCATTTTGCCATTGACAGGGTTTTTACCAACTCTATAAGCTCTTGATCATAATCGAATTGGAGCAATACCACAGCTTTCTTCTTCCAGATTGTAGATGTGGCAAAAATTGTTTTCATGGTCAAAAAAATGAAATGAAAATGAAAGTTAAGAAAAATTGATAGAATGCCTAATTTCATCTATTGAAGCCTTCGGAAGGGGCGAGTGTCAGCTTCTCCACGGCAAAGTGAGCAATTGAATTCTTTCTTTTCCCAAGTTGTTTTTTCTGATTATGAACCTGAATTACTCAAATCGGGTTTCCCTGACTTAACATACTATTTCATGGCTAGAACAGCAGAGCGTAAGGTCACCATGGGGCAGGTCTTTAAGACCATTATTTGGCCCCGAAGAAAGCATTTATTTTTAGGACTATTTTTGATCATTATCTCTCGTCTGGCAAGTCTGGTACTGCCGGGAGCGAGTAAAATCCTGATAGATGAGGTAATTCCCTCCAATGATCTGACTATGCTTAAGTGGCTGATCGGAGGCGTGGTGTTGGCGATTGTGGTACAGTCGGTCACATCTTACGCACTTACACAGATACTTAGCGTAGAGGCTCAAAATCTGATTTCCAAGCTAAGATCTCAAGTTCAGGCACATATTATTAAGCTGCCGATTCGATTTTTTGACAATGCCAAAACGGGGGAACTGGTATCCAGAATCATGACGGATGTAGAGGGCGTTAGGAACTTAGTCGGAACCGGATTCGCACAGATGGTAGGAGGGGTCTTGACGGCTGTTATATCACTTTTTCTTCTGATAAGTATCAGCCCGATGATGACACTTTATGTGCTGCTTCCAGTGGTCATTTTTGGTTTAGTTTCTCTTAAAGCCTTTGGCAAAATCCGGCCTATTTTTCGCGAGCGTGGCAAAATCAATGCACAGGTCACCGGAAGATTGACAGAGACTCTCGGAGGGATCAGAGTCATCAAAGGTTTCAATGCCGAGCAGCAGGAGATAAATACCTTTGCAAGAGGTGTGGATGAGCTTTTTCAGAATGTAAAAGCCAGCCTTACTGCCACAAGTTTTGTGACTTCTATGGGAGCGTTGCTCCTGGGACTAGCTTCTGCCGGAATCATGGGAATGGGTGGCTATATGATCATGCAGGGGGAGATGACCTTTGGAGATTTTCTGGCTTTCACGCTTTACCTGGGTTTTATGATCGCCCCGATCGTACAGATGTCAAATATAGGAAGTCAACTTACGGAAGCTTTTGCAGGTCTTGATCGAACGGAGGAAATCATGAATACTCCGCTGGAGGCTGATGACCGCATGAGAACTTTGACCTTAAAGGAATTCCGAGGAGATATTGCTTTCGAAAAGGTGTCATTTGCCTACGAGGAGAATAAAGAGGTGATCAAAGGTGTAAGTTTTGATGCACCGGCAGGCTCAGTGACGGCATTGGTGGGAACATCAGGATCAGGAAAAACAACAATCGCTGGCCTAGCAGCCACTTTTTTGAACCCACATTCGGGTAAAATCACCTTGGATGGATATGATCTCCAGACGGTGACGTTGGAGTCATTTCGCGCTAGGCTAGGGGTGGTGCTACAGGACGATTTTCTATTTGAAGGTACAATCCGGGAGAATATTCTGTTTCCTCGACCAGATGCCAGTACGGAAGATTTGCAAAAAGCAGTAGTTGCTGCACACGTGCAAGAGTTTACTGATCGATTTGAGGATGGTCTGGATACGTTGATCGGTGAAAGAGGAGTGAAGTTGTCTGGGGGCCAAAGACAGCGTATAGCGATTGCCAGAGCGATCTTGGCAGACCCGAGAATTCTGATTCTTGATGAGGCTACTTCAAATCTGGATACCGAGTCTGAGACTTTTATTCAGGCAAGTTTGAAGGAATTGATGAAAGGCAGGACGACATTTGTGATTGCCCACAGACTGAGTACCATCCGCCAGGCAGATCAGATCTTGGTGGTAGAAAAAGGTAATATCGTAGAGCGCGGAAAGCATGATGAGTTGATTGCGTTGGAAGGAAGATACTATCAGTTGTACACGTATCAGTCGAGGATTTAAAAAAGACGGAAGACGGAAGACAGGAGACGGAAGACGGAAGACAGAAGACGGAAGACAGGAGACGGAAGACAGAAGACGGAAGACGGAAGACAGAAGACGGAAGACAGGAGACGGAAGACAGAAGACGGAAGACAGGAGACGGAAGACGGAAGAC
>NZ_JAYEEY010000054.1:0-8526 GCF_035156415.1 Algoriphagus persicinus | reverse complement strand
GTCACTTTGGAGATCGAGTCGTAGCACCGCTACGGTGAGAGCGAAAAGTGAAGCATAGCGACTGATTTTGAGGCGGTTTGAAGCCGTAGTAGATTTGCTAATGCATAATGCGGGTTTAACTAACCATTTTTAATCATCACAGGCAATGGATTTAAAATTAGAAGACAAAAAAGCATTTATAAGCGGTTCCACAGCAGGGATTGGATTTGCTATCGCGAAGAGATTCCTATTGGAAGGCGCCACCGTAATCATCAACGGCAGATATCAAAAAAGTGTAGATAAGGCCATCGCAGCACTCAAATCGGAAACAGGAAGTGATAAAGTCACTGGAATCCCCGCCGATTTCTCTAATGTGAAGGAAATTGACAATCTGCTGAAAGTGCTCCCAGAAGTGGATATTTTGATCAATAACGCAGGGATTTTTGAGCCAAAAGCCTTTGAAGCTATCCCGGATGAAGATTGGTTCAGATTCTTCGAGATGAACGTCATGAGTGGAATTCGTCTTTCTAGACAGTATTTCCCGAAAATGCTTCAAAAAAACTGGGGAAGAATAATCTTCATTTCCAGTGAATCAGGCGTTTTCATTCCAGACGAAATGATTCATTACGGCATGACCAAAACAGCCCAACTTGCAGTAGCAAGGGGTTTAGCAGAATTAACCAAAGGATCCAATGTGACAGTAAACTCGATTTTGCCAGGCCCTACCAAATCAAAAGGTGTAGGCAAATTCATAGAAGATTTGTCAGAATCGACTGGTAAATCTATACAGAAAGTGGAAGAAGAATTTTTCGAGGATATGCGTCCTACCTCTCTGATTCAGCGATTTGCTAGCGTGGAGGAAGTGGCAAATACCGTAGTTTATTATTCCAGCCCCTTAGCGTCTGCTACCAATGGCGCAGCCATAAGAGTAGAAGGAGGATTGGTGAAATCCGTACTTTAGACAATTATTTTTTAAATAATGCGCTGCTTTATTTTCGCCAAAAAGAGCAAAACCGGGACACTTTCTTCTATTTCATCAGCAGCAGTACAAATACGCCTTCTATAATTTTTCCTCATCAGCGAATCCGCAAAAATTAAGCGCAACAGTCCCAAATAAAAATTTAGTAAACTCTTAATATTTCAATGTGACACAATATATTTACTTTTAGGACTATTCATCCCGACAAAATACCGTAAACTGAATTTTCACTTGTCGTTCTTGTGGATTTTATCCAGAATCGGACAGGAATACAACTAGCAGTCAGGTCATTCCTTTTGTCAAAAATTTGCCCAAACCAATAACCAATGAAACAAACTTACCGATCAATTACAGCGCTAAGCCTAGCACTGCTTCTTGGATTTTTCTCCTGTTCTGAGGCTGAAGAAAATGAGCCCCGGGAGAAACCTGATGAAAACCGCTTCACAACCGTCGTCCTAAGTGAAGGAATGGATGAGCCTATGGAAATGACTTTCCTTCCTGGTAAAAAAATCCTATTTGTCGAGCGTAAAGGCGGGGTCAAAATCCTGGATGAAAATACCGGTGCAGTGACATTAGTGGCGACCATCCCTGTCAACACGAAATACACGAATAAAGAAGGTAACGTCCGGGAAGCCGAAGAAGGATTGATGGGAGTCATTGTTCATCCGGATTATGAAACCAATCATTGGATCTACCTGTATTATGCCGATCCTGAGGACACACAACATGTGTTGGCAAGATGGGAGTTGGATGGAAATACCCTAGTAGAGTCCTCTAAAAAAGTGATTTTGGCAGTTCCAACTCAACGGGAAGAATGCTGCCATACAGGTGGCGGAATGGTCTTTGATCAAGAAGGAAACTTGTATTTAACCGTAGGAAATAACACCGTGAATCCAGGCTCTGGAACATCTAATCTCGATGAGCGTCCGGGACATGAAAACTCTGATGATCAGCGAGCACCTGGAAACACCAATGATTTGAGAGGGAAAATTCTACGAATTCATCCAGAAGATGATGGCACCTATACTATCCCTAAAGGCAACCTATTTCCCGAAGGTACAGATAAAACAAAACCTGAAATCTACACCATGGGACATAGAAATCCTTGGAGACCTACACTGGATAGTAAAACAGGCTATTTATACTGGGGTGAAGTGGGACCTGATGCTGCAAAAGACTCCATTTGGGGGCCTCGAGGTTATGACGAATTCAATCAGGCAAAAGGCCCTGGCTTCTTCGGTTGGCCATATTTTATAGGAGACAATATTCCGTACAACCGCCATGACTTAGAAACTGATACCTATGGCGAGCCTTATGATGTGAATAAGCCGGTGAATGAATCGGTGAATAACACAGGACTTCGAGACTTGCCAACTCCGGTTGTGCCAGCCATGATCTGGTATCCCTACGGAATTTCTGAGCAATTTCCGATTCTAGGAAGCTCAGGAAGAAGTGCTACAGGTGGCCCGGTTTTTAGAAAAGCTGACTTCAACAAGGATGCTTCATACATCTTCCCTGCCTACTATGAAGGCAAATGGTTAATCGTGGACTTTATGCGCGGATGGATCATGTCCGTGACTATGGACGACAATGGCGACTTTGAATCCATGGAAAGATTCTTACCAAATGAAACATTCAGCTCAGCAATCGACATGGACTTCGGCCCGGATGGAGCACTATATATTTTAGAATATGGAAGTGCTTGGTTCCGTGGAAATGTAAATTCCCGAATCCTAAAAATCGAATACAACGCCGGTAACCGTAAACCAAACGTAACTGCAACCGCAGATAAAATGTCTGGAGCTATACCATTTACCGCTCATTTCTCTTCGGAAGGCACAAATGACTACGATGATTACGACCAAGGCAAACTCGATTACACTTGGAAATTAACTGGCACAGATGGCAAGACTACCGAATTGAAAGGTGCTGATGCAACTTACACATTCGAAGAAGCTGGTAAACATCAAGTAACTCTAACTGTGACCGATACCAAAGGTGAGTCGAATACTTCATCTTTTGATGTAATCGCCGGCAATGCTGCCCCTACTGTATCCATTGATTTCAAAGGAGCTAATACTTCATTCTATTTTGGAGATCAATCCTTACCCTACACTATTACTGTAACTGACCATGAAGACGGCAGCACGGCTGACAACAAAATACAAGCGAATGAGGTAGCAGTAACATTTGATTATGTCCCTTCTGGATTTGACCCAATCGAGATCGCTTCTAAGCAGGTAGGAGTGGAATCTGAGGCTTTGGAAAACATCGGCAGAAATCTAATAGAAGCAAGCGACTGCAAATCATGTCACCAATATGCTGAGGCTTCCATCGGGCCGAGCTATGAGGCTGTGGCTGGCAAGTATGAAAATACTCCTGCAAATGTGGATATGCTTGTAGGTAAAATCATCAATGGCGGAGCCGGAGTTTGGGGTGAGCATGCGATGAGCGCTCATCCACAACTTTCAAAAGCTAATGCAAAACGCATGGTGGATTACATCATGAATATGAATACCGTGAAAGCTACTTCGAAATCATTGCCGCTGACTGGAAATGTGAAAACTTCCATCCCTGAGGACGAAGATGGGCAAGGAAGTTTCCTATTACATGCAGCATATACTGATAAAGGAAATGGAGATGTACCCGCTTTGGCAGGTAGTGATTTTATAGCCTTGAAAAATCCGTATTTGGATCCTCAAAGTGCTGAAGTCAGAAAAGGAGTAAACCTACTGACCACTCCAAGTGTGAATTTCTTCATGGTAGGAGATCAGTCTCACCTAGGTTTCAAAAACTTGGATTTAACCGGCATCAAGGAAATTGTAGTGTATGCAAGTATCTCAGCAAGAGTGGATGCCAAAGGTGCATCAGTCGAGATCAGAATTGACTCACCTACCGGTGAGCTAATAGGACAATCCGAACCGCTTGTGGCTAAGCCCGGAGGAGGATACAGACCACCAGCTGGCATGAGTTACATTGATTGGAGAAGACAAAATTCCAGTCTTGGAAAAGTCACCTTATCATCCGTTACAGGAAAACATGATGTGTATATCATTTTCAAAAACCCTGAAGTAAAAGGAGAAGAAGTCCTGCTGAGCGTGAATGAAGTTCAGTTCTCTAACACCACAAATTAAAAGTATTTCAACATTTCAAAAGCCCTGTTTCGGATCGAAACAGGGCTTTTTTATTACTTTTAACCGCGAAGAACCACAAAGGCTTGCGCAGAGATCGCTGCTGTTATAACCTTTGAGATCTTTTTTCGACCTCGAAGGTTTTGAAATTTAATTAGGAAGTTCCATGGGTCGTATTGTTATCCTGCTTCTCCAGAAGCAGGATTTACCTACTGTAGAAAACCCGAAGGATTGAAACTATTCATAACCTTCGGCAAAGCCGGGGGCAGAGAAAATGTTCGTGAAAATAAGCCTCAATAGGGAGTAACTTTAAAATTTCGCCCTTTCAGGGCTATAGAAAGTTGTCGATACTTTGCCCTGCACTTCGTACAGGGTTATGAATGGTTAGGCTCCTTCGGAGCTTGTTCGAAAATCACTGAATTTCAGACAACCAAAAAAGACCCACAAATTATTTCACGTTTAGATCTCTTTTCTGGCAAAAAAAACGGATATACCCATTTTATATAAATTGGATTTTAGCACCCCAGAATATCCGCCCATCAAATCAACTACCAATCAGGATAGATTTACACAACAAAAGCCCTATTTTTCACATATTGGATAAGTACTCTGCTAATACTCAGCAAGTATTAAACCGTTTGCTTTATATTATACACACTTGAAAAATCAATCTCTAAAATCTTCATCGCTCCCATTTTCTATCTTTCTAATTGGAGGCATGCTGTTGATTAATTTTTCAACTTTTGGGCAAACAGAACCTGTTGATTCTGCTGAGGAAGCATCTTTCTGGCTTTGGCAATTTTTAGGCCGACTTCATCCCATGATTGTCCATTTCCCGGTTGCATTGCTTGTGGTTGCTGCTTTGATGGAGCTGTTTACTTTAGGAAAATTCCATTCCAGAATCAGACCCGGAATTTTGATTCTAGCAGCTATTGGTGCGCTTAGTGCTATCATCGCCGCCCCGATGGGATGGCTTTTAGCAACAAATGAAGGAACTTCTGGAGAACTCCTGGATCTGCATCAATGGATAGGAATTGGAACGGCCGCTTTAAGTCTTGTTACTTTATTCTTTCTCTCCAAAATCAGAAGCAGTCCCATTCCTTCTCAGATAAAAGCCTATAGAACCACGCTTTTCCTAACTGCCCTATGCGTATCATTTGCGGGACATTTTGGAGGATCACTTACGCACGGGGAGGATTTCCTTACGGAAGTTTTGCCCGGTAAGGAAAATGAACTTGAAATTGAAAAAATACCGATAAATCTTGCGGCTTACAGCTCAGAACTCACTCCAGACACGGAAATGAAACTGATCGGAGAAGTCCGGATGGTGCTAGCTCACAATTGCTACAAATGCCATAGCGGGTCAAAGATTAAGGGAGAATTACGGCTGGATGAAAAGGAATTTGTTTTTACAGGAGGTGAGAATGGTAAGATCTTAATTCCAGGAAATCCCGGAGAAAGTGAGATTATCCGGAGGATTAATTTGCGCAAAAATCACGATGATGTAATGCCCTCCAAAGGGAACTTATTGAGCAAACAAGAGAGGGAACTTATCGCCCTTTGGATAGCCAAAGGTGCGCCTTGGCCAGATGGCGCTGCACAGCAATCTGTGTACCGAGTAGCTGAATTAGCTCCGCGAAATCCTATTCTTCCTGCCTACAAAGCAGGTTTGAACAACCCCATTGATCTTTGGGTTGATAAATATTTCCGAGAAAATAAACTAAAATGGAATGCGGTAGTAGATGACAAAACCTATCTCCGAAGAATCTATTTAGATATCACAGGCTTAATCCCAAGTCCACAAGACCTGGAAGAATTTCGAAATGATCAAAGGCCCGACAAACGCGATATTTGGCTTCAGGATTTATTAAACCAATCGGACGAATATGCCACCCATTGGCTGAGTTTCTGGAACGATGCCCTTCGCAATGATTATACTGGAACTGGATACATCACCAATGGCCGCTTCAACATCACGGACTGGCTTTATACTTCCCTACGAGACAATAAACCTTACGATCAATTTGTCAAGGAATTATTAAATCCTACTGAAAAGTCTAAGGGTTTTATAGAGGGTATTCGTTGGCGCGGAACAGTAAATGCCAGTCAAAGAACAGAAATGCAGGCTGCGCAAAACGTGGGGCAGGTAATCTTGGGATTGAATCTGAAATGCGCTTCCTGCCATGATAGTTTTATCTCTGACTGGAAACTGGAAGAGTCTTATGCTTTCGCAAATATTTTCGCAGACTCTACTCTCGAAGTTAGTCGCTGCGAAGTGCCTACCGGGAAAATGGCTAAGACAGCAATCCTTTGGGAGGAATTGGGAAACATAGACAGTATGGCGACTAAAGCTGAAAAGCTCAGACAGCTTGCAGATAGATTGGTGCAGCCTGCGAATGGCAGAATGTACCGCACGATTGTGAATCGGGTTTGGAAGCAACTGATGGGTCGAGGAATAGTGGAACCGGTAGACGAAATGGACAATATGCCGTGGAGTCAGGATCTATTGGACTGGCTGGCTTCTGATTTTGTGGAAAATGGTTACAATTTGAAGGAGCTTATTTACCAAATAGCAAGTTCCAAGATTTACCAATCGCAATCCGTCGGCTACGAAT
Source organism: Algoriphagus persicinus (assembly GCF_035156415.1). NCBI lineage: Bacteria > Pseudomonadati > Bacteroidota > Cytophagia > Cytophagales > Cyclobacteriaceae > Algoriphagus > Algoriphagus persicinus. The sequence continues at coordinate 1,822 of NZ_JAYEEY010000054.1, read as the reverse complement.
CCTACGATGCCGTAATGGCTGAAGATTACAAATTCAATGGGATGGTTCGCAAGAGAATGACAGCCGAGCAGTTTTCTGATGCTGTTAGTGAAATCGTCTATCCGCTTTTCCCTGAAGAAGAAATCAAGTACAATCCTTTTGAACTGCAGAATCCTGAGCATATCAAACCTTCTTTTGCACGAGCATCACTTGTCGCCAATAATCCTTTTCTCACTGCTTTGGGGAGACCAAATCGTGAGATTGTCTCTACAAGCAGAGAAGCTCAAGGGAGTTTGTTGCAGGCGCTGGAACTTACAAATGGGGAAAGATTGAATACGGCATTGCAAAAAGGCGCTGAAAAATGGAAATCGCTCCTGAGTGATCCCGTTCAGATTACGGAGGAATTATATCAAAAAGCACTGAACCGAAAGCCAAATGAGAATGAATTGGCTTTCGCAACCAAAGCCTTGGGACAAAATCCGGATGCTGCCAAAATTCAGGATTTGTTCTGGGCGGTGATTCTGCTGCCGGAATTTCAGATGGTGGAGTGAAGAAGACGGGAGACGGAAGACAGAAGACGGGAGAAGCCTCATTGCGAATGAGGAACGAATGAAGCAATCTGTATTGGTGCGTCACTGCGAGGAACAGCCTGCCCCGATGAGTCGGGGAAGCAGTCTAGTCGATTTCAAAAGGGATTGCTTCGTACCTCGCAATGACGGAAAAAGCCAACTCTAGAATTGAGGCCACTTCGGTCACCCGTCTTCGGCCAGCCTCGCTTTAGCGGGTCTTCGGTCTGCTAAAACAAGGAGAATGAGGCCAATAAATCATTCATGAAAATTAGAGAATAATAAACCATGCAAACACCACTTAACCGACGAGACTTTATCAAAAAAACCTCTGCTGCCGCGATGGCAACCATGGGAATGGGTGCTCCTCTGGCTGGGCTTTTATCTTCTTGCGGAATTGACAAAATCCCAGCTACGGCTGACTCGGTTATTTTGCTTTTCATGGCAGGGGGCATGGCTCACACCGAAACTTTTGATCCAAAGAAATACACACCATTTCGTAAAGGGATGGAATCCAAAGAGGTTCTAAGCACTTTCCCCTCCATCCCTACCGCATTGGATGGTGTCAACTTTTCCGAAGGTCTAGAATCCATTGCCAAAGTGATGGACAAAGGAACTTTGATCCGATCCTACGTGGCTGCAGATCTGGGACACATTCTACATACCCGGCACCAATACCATTTTCATACCTGCTATGAGCCTCCACAATCAGTGGTCGTTCCACATCTTGGCGCTTGGATTTCTAAGGAGCTAGGGCCTCTCAACCCCGTGATTCCTTCTTTCATTAATATTGGACAGCGCTTTTCAGTTGGCGAAGGCGAAGAATTGAAAGCCTTTCATAGTGCAGGATTTTTGGGAAGCGAGCATGGACCTTTTTTGATACCAGACCCTTCTGCTGGTTTAGATAGTGTACGCCCTCCTATCGGGATGTCCACTCAGCGGTTTGAGTCTAGAAATCAATTGTATGAAAACCTGCTTTCTGCCGGTGCGATGGGCGAGTACGGTTCTGATTATCAAAAAGAATCCCTGAAAAGATCCATGGAGCAAGCTTATATCCTGCTCAATTCCCCGGAAGCCAAAGCTTTTGATCTAAGTCTGGAACCCAAAGAAAGCTATGACAAGTACAACAACAGCAAGTTTGGACTGGGTTGCCTATTGGCAAAAAGGCTGGTAGAGCAAGGAGCAAGATACATCACGGTGACTTCGGAATACGAACCGTTTATGGGCTGGGATACGCATGACAATGGACATACCCGTCTGAAAGAAATGAAGAAAAT
>NZ_JAYEEY010000053.1:0-9258 GCF_035156415.1 Algoriphagus persicinus | reverse complement strand
GTGCGGTCAGTTCCTTGGATAAATTTCATATAAAAAGATACAAAAATCACCCGATAAGTCCCATCGGGATAGTGGGTATTTTTAGTGAAATTTTGAATGAGTTTTTAGACAGTCTGACGTTTTGGCGCTTGGCGCAGTGGCGGATTTCGGAGCACAAAACTGTCAATACACCAAAAAGGTTGATGCGAGGTAAAATGTTCAATTAACCACGTCACCCGCCATTGAGCCAAACGCCTGTGTGTGCCTTGAATGGTGAATATAGGTCAAAACGATGACCGTTCCAACGGGTGAAATGCGAAGCATTCATGAACACTATTGAATGCAAATACTTCGTGAATAAAGTCCCTTAAGCGCGGGGGTAACGCCCTGAAGCCAAGCAAGTGGCAAGCTGGTTTGCCGTGAGAGGACCGAGCGTAAAAAAAACTTTCTGTGAAAGTTTTTAGCGAGGGGCCGGCTTGCAGGGTGGGTGAAGCCCTGAAGTCTCAGGATATTCTATAAGTCAGGGACTACAAAATCCGGTACTGACAGCCTGTCCCGCATGGCGGGAAACAGGAACTCTATACTGAGGCTATGAGGCTGGATGAGGTAGCACTACCTGTCTCGAGTATCGGGATCATGCCGAAGTGAGAGCCTCTCCCCGCTAGTGTTTGCTAGTGGGGCTGGATACTCGACGTGTGCTGTGTAAGCTATGATAAAGATGAGGGCAGGCCCCTCGTGAGGTTTTTAGGAAAACTCACCAAACCACTTCTATGATGCATCTGTGGTAACAAGGATGTGTGAAGCGATAGAAGAAAAGGCTGTTTAAATGGTCAGGTAAGGATAGAAGAGAAGAGCGGAAGCGAACCTTCCGATGAAGTGAAGAAAAGACCAGTCGTTGTCAAAATCCGGTCTATATCGAGAGGTCGGAAATAAGTATAGAAGGCTCCTAATTTAATGTCTTTACGGCAACCGTCATAAAGGGGGCATGACTTCTAACCAGGCTTTATTGTGGAATCACAGGAATCCTATATGCTATGCCAAAAGGAAAACACAAGCAAGCAGTACCTGTGAGTTGATTACTGATGAGTTTATAGGTGATGGATGAAGTCGTAGTAGTGATGAAACTCCTGAACCGCGAAGCGCTCACGAATACCAATGAAATGTAAACACAAAATGAGTAAATGGGAGCGGAGCGAAGGGCTTCAATTATGCAGTTTTAATTTAGGAACTACTTAAATGTTTAAGGATGATTTTTAAAGAACAGACAAAGTCGGTACCGATTACCAAAGAGATGGTTTGGGAATCCTACAAGAAAGTGAAAAGTAACGGAGGCAGTGCAGGGATTGACCAGCAGAGCCTGTCGGAATTTGACAGTTTACGTTCCAAAGAACTGTATAAGCTATGGAACAGACTTGCTTCTGGAAGTTACTTTGCACCAGCGATAAAGCAGGTAACAATACCCAAGGCAGGGGGTAAGACCCGTCCTTTGGGAATTCCTACTGTAAGCGACAGGATTGCCCAACAGGTAGTAAAGATGTACCTAGAACCAAGGCTGGAATCAGTATTCGTGGACAATTCCTACGGATACCGCCCGAACAAAAATGCGCACACAGCAATCCAAAGAGTACAACAAAATGTACGTCGATACAGCTGGGTTATAGATTTGGATATACAGGAGTTCTTCGAAAATGTGAACCATGAGCTTTTGTTGAAAGCTTTGGAAAGACACGTTTCAGAGGTATCCGCCCAAGCAACTGCATCTTTATTTAGCTACAGTTTTTACTAGGGAAAGTTTATAGTTTTTGGGTAGGAGGTCTTGTATTTTCTGGATGTTGGTATCCATGATGTGATCGAAGACGTATTTGAGCCATTGCTGCGTGTTTACTTCTTCTTTTTTACACATTGCAAAAAAGGAGTAGCTCATTGCTGCGCGCTGTGCGGCATCGTGTGATCCAGCAAACAGGTAGTTTTTGCGTCCCAGGGCTACCGGTCTGATTACATTCTCGATCTTATTGTTGTCGATTTCCAGCATGCCGTCCATTAGATAGTTGGAAAGCTGTTCCCATCGGATCATGGTATAGGACATAGCCTTACCGATGATGCTTTTGGGAAGCACTTGGGCATAGTTCTCCTTTAGCCGGCTGGAGAAGGCTTCCAACACCGGCAAGGCATGGTCGAGCCGGTAAGACTTTTTGTCGTTCGCACTGAGTTGCTTGTCCCGGCAGTGTGTCTCCACTTCATAGAGTTTTCCTATAAAGGCCAGTGCCAATGTTGCTCTTGTTTTATCGTTTTCTAGGGCTTCAAAAAACTTGCGATGTGCATGTGCCCAGCATCCCAGGTGGGTAACCCCCGGTTGATTTGCATAATATTCATACGTAGCGTACCCATCGCTCTGCAGGTAGCCTTTGAAACCCTGCAATATCTTTTTGGGAGCCGCTTGGTCGCGGCCCTTTTGGTAATCAAACAAGACGGTTCCGTCCACGGGGTTATGGTGAACCCAGTAGTAGCCCAGATGTGTATCTTTCTTTTTGGTGCTGTCCAGTACTTTGATGGTGGTTTCATCGGCTTGGAGGTATCCTTTGCCGCAGGTTTCTTTCACCAGCCAGTCATAGAGGATTTCCAGCCGTTCCATCCCCTGTCTTGTCCAGCCATCCAGTGTGGAAGCGGCTATGGGGATATTTTCGCGTTTGAAGCGTTGCAGCTGGCGGTAGAGCGGCAGATGATCCACGTATTTGTCTGTCAGGATGGAGGCGAGCAGGCCATTTCCCACACTGCTTTTGTCAATCAGACGGGAAGGTAGTGCGGCAATGACTATTGGAGACTTGCCTTCTTGTACGTTGGACGCGTATTTATACCGGATATACCGACGGATGATGTAGCTGCCAGGAATGTAATCTAGTTCTTCAGTTACTTCTTTGCCGATGCAGGTCATCTCTTCCAGGTTTCCCTCTGGATACAACTCAATTTCTTCCACCGGAAGGTGTTCGGGCAGTTTTGTCCTGCCGGGATGTGAAGAGCCGGATTTTCTGCGGATATACTCCACCTTTTGGGTGAGTTCCTCCTGCATGGCCTGCTGTACTTCGGCGGCGGTTTCAAAGGGAAGGCTCAGCTGGTCGGGTGACTCGAAGCGTTCGCGCTTCTGGCCGAAGAGCATCTTTTGGAACTTGGCAAGAATCCCTTCCAGCTTTTCGATACGCTGGTCTCTGGATTCCAACTGCTGCTCTCGTACGCCCAATAGGGCGATGAGTTCGGTTTTGCTTAGCTGGTCCAGAGGGTTGTTCATGAATCGAAAATAATACCCTGAAATCATCCTTCAAAGCATTAGTTTCCCACACCACCTGTGGATAAACAGGCAGTGACGCCTTTTTTTTAACTAACCGCACAGAAAACACCCCAGCTATCTCCAAAGCCATTTCCATACAAAAAAAACTGAACGGCGGTCGGTAAAATAAGGACTTCGAAACTTAAAAAAACTTAGGGCAGTGCGTACCTGGGGAGTTGACGGGAATTCAGTACCCGGATGCCTTCGACCATCAGCACGAGGGATGACTAGGGGAGTGTACCTCCTGCTTCCATTCCCACTGGCGGTTGAAAGGTGCCTTTTTCCAATCTTTTGTAGTAGATCACCAGTCCCCCTGCTTCCCAGTGTAGCAGTTTGACCAGGGTACGGCTGCGATTCAGGAAGATATATACTTCTCCAGACAGCGGATTCCGATCCAGAGAATTGCGGACCAGACCGCTTAAGCCATCAAAACCTTTGCGCATATCCACTGCCCCTCCATACAGAAAAAACCGCTGCGAGGCTCCTAATGTGAACATGCTACCATTTGATCAATTGGTGGATTATTGCAAAATCTTGGATACCCGAATGATCACTCCATTGGGAAACACCACTTCCAGTCCAGCAGAATGAACCGGGGCAGTTACTTCGGTAAAGCCTGAAGTCATCGACTCGGTCTTTGCATACACTTTACGGTGCCAGTAGGAAAATGTGGGTAACTTGATGTTCTCTTGGAGGCATAATTTACGCTGGGTGAGTCCGCTGGATTGGTAGGAAGCAACCATTGCTTCCATCCGTTCTTGATTTGCTCGTCTCATGGGTTTGTTTTTGATGCAAACCTAGTCAGTCAAATTAGCTCACGAAATATGTACTTAGCGGGGTGGATATATTGCAAACAGTGTAGTTCTAATTAAAAAAAAAATTAGAAAAAATGACCCATTCGAAAGAGAAGAAATGATTAAAACAATTAAAAAATAACTTATTAACTTTCCTAGTTAAGAGATTTTTTCCTTTCTAAGTAATTACAATTAATATTACGATGCAGTTTGTTTTACACTTATATAACTAATCTAAAAATTAGTATGCATTCTTGTTTTTAAAAATCAAACATTTTATGGTCCAGATAATAATTTTAATATCTAAAAGGATACTCCAATTTTTAATATAAAAAAGATCGTATTTCAAACGACAGTTTATATCTATCTTATCTCGTATTTCTCCTCTGAATCCTTTGGATTGTGCAAGCCCGGTGATACCAGGTTTTACCATATGCCTACACATAAACTTTTTCATTTTGCAAGAGAAATCTCTATTCATGCTTAGGGCATGTGGTCTTGGTCCCACGATTGACATCTCCCCCAAGAGCACATTAAATATCTGTGGTAATTCGTCCAAACTTGTAATTCTTAAAAACTTTCCGACTTTAGTAATTCGTGGATCATCTTTTTGTGCTTGTTGAAAATGACCATCATGAACAAAATTCATGGTTCTAAATTTATAACAGTAAAATGGTCTGTTTTCTAACCCATGTCTTAATTGCTTAAAAATAATAGGCCCTTTAGAGTCAAGCCAAATTGCAATTGCCAAAAATGTAAATAGCCAACTTCCAATCAATAGAAAGAAAAGTGAGCAAACTACAATATCCATCAATCTCTTAAAAATAACCTGAATAGAATCAAGATAGTTGATAGAAAAGGAATTTAAGAAAAAATCCTTTTCAGATTGATATCCATTTAATCGAATAAATTTCTCTATAGTTTGTGACATAACAATTGTAATACAAGTCAATCGATCAAATTAAACAACTTGACTTCTCCGCATCAAAATTAGTTTTTTCATTTTCTCTTTGGCTATACAATTCAGAAAAACAATTCCATAGACCAAATACCTTTTCCACAATCTTCTTGGCTCTTTAACTAACCTTATAAACCACTCCATTCCATGATCTACCCAAAAAGAATTGGGTCTTTCTACTTTTTCAGAAAAGAAATCAAAAACCGCACCTATCGAACATATATAGGTAGATTGAATAAGGTTTTTATTTTGATAAACCCATTTTTCCTGTTTTGGCGCTGTCATTCCTACAAAAAGAACATCCGGGACGAATTCATTTATTTTCTCAAGCATAACTTGATTCTCTTCTTCTGAGAATTGGTCACAGAATGATGGGGAATATCCCTCCATTTTCACATTGGGGAATTTTTCACCAATTTTCATACGAATTGCAGAAATAGTACTGAAAGAGGAGCCTAAATAAAAACAACGGCCATAAACTGAATTGAGATAGTTTAAAATAAAATCATGAATTTCTGCACCTGCAATTTTTTGAAAATTAGACCCATTTAAAAATTTTGCAGATAAAACAATTGAAATTCCATCTGGCAAAAGGATATCCGATTCTGAAAGAGCACGCTTAAATAAATTATCGTTCTCCGCCAAGCAAAAGGAATATTGATTAATAGTATTAATTGTCATTTTTCCCTTGTAGAGAATTTCGGAAAGACCTCCAATAAAAATATTGTAGCCTAAAAACTGAGTTTGTGGAATCAACATTTACAAAATTTTTTAAAGTGGAAATATGCTCAAAATACTACTACAAGATACATTTTTTTCCTGATAAATTACATTATTTTTTATTTAAGTGATTAACAAGTGTAAAAAGCTGTATTGTTAAAAAAAGAAAAATTTTATTTTTTTAAATTTATTATACTTAATATTAAATTCTGGAAATGCTGAAATATCAAAATATATTTCTGTAGCTATCAAATATATTTCTATAGCTATCAAATACAATTCTATTGGTTTAAAAGGAAATAGAAACAATGTTTTATAGTTATAAAAATATATATAACCAATGTTACACTAAATGGGAATTCAATTCCTCATAGTGGTATAAAGATTGACCAATATAATATTACCCTATATGAAAAATTACAACAATTCCACTCGAAAGAGAGTGGAAAATAGAATAATAGTGTCCACACTACTATTGTTCTTAGTTATATTAAATAATGCCTTTGCAACAGAATATTATTTCTCCAGTACTACAGGAAATGATAGCAGATCAATAACAGAGGCTCAAAATGAATCCACACCTTGGAAAAGTATTGACAAATTGAATTCCATTTCTTCTGTACTTAAAGGTGGGGATAAAATTTTCTTTAAAAGTGGAGACGTTTTCGTGGGCTCCATCCTCATCAATAAGGGTGGAGATGCCGGAAATCCAATTACGTTCACATCATATGGTTCTGGAGCGAAACCTATAATTACATCTTTAGAACCAGTAACAAATTGGGAATCTATTGGTGGAGGAATCTTTGAAGCCGCTATATCTAATCTTACCGGGGATAAAATCCAAGTGGTTTTAATTGACAATGTCATTAGACCAATGGGGCGCTATCCGAATGCGGATGCTTCAAATGCTGGTTATTTGCTCATAAACTCTGTCAATAATAATTACAGTATCAATGGCGATGCTCTTCCTGGAGATTTTTCTGGTGGAGAAGTTGTGATTCGTAAAAATAATTGGATAATTGATCGTCATGAAATTCAATCATCTAGCGGAAGTACGATTAACTTTTTAGAAAACACCAACACATTTTATACACCCCAGAAAGGCTTTGGTTACTTTGTCCAAAACCACAAAAATGCTCTGGATCAATTTGGAGAGTGGGCTTACTCAAAATCCACAAAGAAAATTGCAGTTTATTTTGGGGGCCAAAATCCTTCAAACCTTAATGTGCAAGTAGCCAAGAGAGAGCACTTGGTCATAAATAACTCCTATGTCAAAAATTTTACGTTTAGAAACTTGGATTTTAGAGGTAGTAATAAAAATCTCTTGATGATTCAAAAATCAGGTGGGGTAACAGTGGAAAATTGTTCATTGGACTTTGCTGGAGAGAATGCCATTTTTGGATCAGATGTACCAGATTTTATCATAAAGAACAATCACTTTAATCGAGCATTAAGTGGGGCCATTTATTTTTGGTATGGCACACCGCGAACGGATATTTCTGATAATTTGATTGAAAACTCCATGCCTTTCCAAGGAATGGCAAAAAGTAGTGACCTCACAGGGATAGGGGTATATATAGCCGGAGATGCAAACAATGCAAAAATTGAACGGAACCGGGTTTTAAATACAGGCTACAACGGGATACATTTTGGCGGAAATTATACGCTAGTCAAAAACAATCTAGTTGACAATTTTTGTCTCTGGAAACAAGATGGAGGAGGTATTTATACTAATTCTGATGGCCTTACTAACATGAATAATGTGGGCCGGGAGGTTGTTGGAAACATAGTAACCAGAGGTATTGGGGCCCAGGAAGGATCAAGCATCAATTATAAATTGGCTGAAGGAATCTACATTGACGATAATGCCCAAGGGTTAAAAATTTTCCAAAACACCATTTCAGACATCAATGGAAAAGGAATTTATCTTCATAATGGTAATAATATTCAGATTCTTGAGAACACCATATATAAAGCACCGCATCAAATTCAAGTTACTCATGATTATACAGGCAATCCAGTGCGGAATGTCCGTATAGAGAACAATCAATTTTCAAGCGTTTATGAGAATGAAGTGGCCTTTTCGATTTCATCCATCTTAGATGATATCAACCAAATCGGTGTTTCCGACAACAATTATTATTTAGACCCTTTTAAAAGCAATTCGATATTTCATAGTAAAGGAGCGAATGAAGGGGCAATAGGAACCAAAAGAAATCTCCCTAACTGGACTGAAACCTTCGGATATGATCGTAATTCATTACTTCCAGAATTCAATCTAGAGAAGTACAAAATCACAAGTTCTTCTAATGTGAAGTCAAGTAATTTTGACACTGATGTAAATTTGATTGCCGGAACTTATAACGGTAAATCGGAATGGGTCAGCACAGGTATAACTGCTGGAACATGGAAAGTGACCCCAACTGGAACTAGCACTATTTCCGCTTTTATTCAGATTGGAGCTACAAATTCAGGTGATGAATTTTTGATTGAATTTGATACCAAAAGTGAAACCTCTAATAAAAGTGTGGAATTACTCTTGGAAAAAACCTTTAATCAAAATCAAGAGGGCAATATCTATTATTTCGCTACTAGCTCAGGTGTACAATCAGTCAAGATTCTTTTGAAATCCAAGATTAGTACTGCTAACGAAAGTATTGTATTTAGAATTCCGGCATCAATACCCTCATTACTCATTGATAATCTTAGAATATCAAAAGTAATAACTGAGAAAATTCCAGTCACAGAATATGTTTTTTTCCAATACAACTATTCCAGTAATGCAGTTACTCACTCTCTGAATGGAGTATATAAGAATGCCAAAGGAGAATCTTTTGACCGATCTGTGACAATACCTGCTTACGGATCTGCACTTCTTGCAAAAGTAGATGGCACCAGCACTGCTCCAATAAATTCCCCACCTTCAATATCTATCATTGACCCGATTCAGGATCAGTCATTCACTTTTGGACAAGATATTTTAATTAAAACCAATGCTTCCGATCCGGAGAATAAAATCCAAAAAGTAGAACTCTTCCACGGCGAGCAAATGATTGCCATCGTCAATGCAGCCCCTTATGAGTTCGCCTGGAAAAATGCTCCTGTTGGAAATTATGTGCTCAAAGCGAAAATCTTCGATATCGAAGGATTAACTGCTGAGTCTGCCAGAATTAACATTTCTGTGATTTCAGCTCCAGCAGTCAATCAAGCCCCATCGGTTAGCATTATTGACCCAATTCAGGATCAGTCCTTTACTTTTGGACAGGATATTTTGATTCGTACCAATGCATCCGATCCGGAGAATAAAATCCAAAAAGTAGAACTCTTCCACGGCGAACAGATGATTGCCATCGTCAATGCAGCCCCTTATGAGTTCGCCTGGAAAAATGCTCCTGTTGGAAATTATATACTTAATGCGAAAGTTTTCGACGACAAAGGTCTGACTGCTGAATGTACCAAAATCAACATTTCAGTGATTTCAGCTC
>NZ_JAYEEY010000052.1:0-10185 GCF_035156415.1 Algoriphagus persicinus | reverse complement strand
TCCAGAGCCATAAGCAAAAAGACCTATACCAACTTCTGCCCTCAAACTGGCAGCAGCACAGGATTAACTGAATTCCTTACAATTCCTAGCCCAAACTATATGGGATGCTCGGAGGGATACATCCATTTTGCTTCCTCGATAAATTAATGGATTAAAAGTTTCAACTGCCCAGGCTTTGGACGATCTGTATTGAATTCTTTCCCAATGCTATGGATTACTTTTCGTAGGAAGAATTTGAACTAAAATGGGATTCATAATGAACCACCTAAACCTCATTTTTTAATTATTCATTGTCATAAGGTCCTTTTTACTTACTATCTCAAAAATTAAAATTATGTTTGGATTATGCAGGATTGCCCCCAAACTCAACAGAAGTTTAAATTGTCAAAACAGTTATTCAGCTATCTATCCGTCTTCCTATTTTTCTTTGTTGGAACCTTAGATTCCTATTCCAAAATACCACACATAGATGCCAGCTTATTTAAGGAGGGTTTGCTTGAGTTAAAATTCAAAGAAAGTTGGCGCTATCAGCCTGGCGATAATTTGGAATGGGCTGATCCCAGATTTGATGATTCAAAGTGGTACAAGATAGACCCCATTGGCTTAAAAGCTTATACTATGCCGGATAGCTTGTGGCAGGGGTATGGTTGGTGGAGGATTACCTTTACTGCCGATCCAACTACAATTGAAGCTATTGAAAGGCTATATTTTCACTCCTGGGGGGCAGCAGAAGTGTATTTGGATGGAGCGCTCGTAGCTAGTTATGGAAGTTTTTCACCCGATAAGCAACTAGAAAAAAACCATACCCCAAACTATGCGGCGGACAGACCATTGCAAATTACCCCACAAGAAATTCATACTTTAGCGGTAAGGTTTTCCCACCATCAAGCAAAAAATAACTTTAAGATATTTAGGTACTTTTCTGAAAATCTTGGCTTTGATGTTGGTTTTTCCTCAGCAGTCCGGGCAAAATATTCAGATTTTCGGTATGCCAATAGCTTTGCCACGCTGTCGGTGATCGTTGTGGTGCTTTCTATTCTGTTGTTGTTGCATGTGCTCCTGTATTTCAAATTCAGGAAAGAGGAGCCTTACTTGGTGATTACACTCATCACCTTTTTCTTTTTATGTGCAGCGGTTTGCGCCCATATACTGCTGTTTGTAGAACTGAACGGTTTTTCCAATTCAATTTTCAGTAGTATTTTAAATTCCACCGCTTTTGGTTTGGGTTATGGTCTTTTACCATATTCGCTAAGCTCACTATTTAGAATACACAAATTCTACTGGACTAAGCACCTGGTTTGGTTGGCGCTCTTAAGAACCGCCAATTATTTTATCCCACTTTTCAATTTCATTCTTTTTGATGCTACCATCATTCTTGCCATCATTATTTTGATGGTAATCATCATGAGAATAGCCATCAGAGAGAAGAATAAAGGTGCACTTTATGTGACTTTTGGGGCAATAGGTACTTCCGTTTTCTTATTGGTCAATAGGATGATCAATGCTGACCTTATCTCGCTGAGCACTTTCTTATATTATGTAGATCTGATACTGCTTTATATCAGTTATCCATTAGGCATTTACATTTATATTACTAATCAGTATGCCAGACTTTTTCTTGCGATGGAGCAAGAGGTGGAAGAAAGGACTCATCAACTTAAAGCCATGATTAGTGACCTTACCAAAACCCAAAATGAGCTCTCTTTAAAAAATAATCAAAATGTCTTATTGCTTAAGGAGATACATCACCGAGTTAAAAATAACCTGGAAGTAGTGTCCGGATTACTGGCCCTGCAGTCTGCAAAAATGGATGACCCCACTATGCAGGAAGTCATGCTGGCAAGCCAAAACAGAGTACATTCTATGGGTATTTTGCATCAAAAACTGTATCAAAGTGAGCATTTGGCTTTTATTGAAATGAAAAATTATTTCGAGAACCTATGCATCAATATTCTGGATTCTTACAATGAATCCAACAGAATAACGGTAAAAATTGAAATGCCTGAACTAGAATTCGATGTCGATACGGCCGTGCCATTAGGCTTGATAGTAAATGAACTACTCACCAATGCATTGAAATACGCTTTTCCCAAAGGTGAAAAAGGGATTATTGAATTAAGTCTAAAATATGTGAATGAAGACAATTTCCAGCTAAAAATCAGCGATAATGGAATAGGTAAAACGTTGGATACACAAGCTAAAGGCACTGGCTTTGGCACGCAGTTGGTTGATCTGCTTACCCGTCAGATTGATGGAAAACTGATCCAGGATGTCAGAAACGGCACAATGATTCTAATAAATTTTAGAAGGCAGATAGCAGGCAGCGTCCCTCTTTTTGATTAGAGCGTTCCTGGCTATTGGGATTGGAGCAATTGTCTTTCCGAATCATTGCAGTCTTGAAAATTTGATATCTTGATGTGTACTAGTTATCAATTTTAGAAATATACATACAATGGCTAACCAAAAAGATCTAGATTATACGTACACCACAATCGACGAAATCTTCCGTCTAAGCATGGGAGAGACCGGAGATTACAGTGGAGCAAAATACGATGGGGATTTTTCAATACCACTTGAAGTGGCTCAAAAAGCAAAACATAAATTTATAGCCGACAGTTTAAAAATAAAAAATGGCAGCATAGTGCTTGACATGGCCTGTGGCGGGGCACCTTTCCTACGGTATATTTCAGATGAAAGAGGTGCAATAAGTATAGGTTTGACACTCTCACAAGGTCAGGCGGCTGCTTGTCAAAAGAATGGTTATAATGTATTGGTGAAAGATTGCCGTTACATAAAGCCAGAGGACTTTGGGGTTTCGATGCCATCACATGCATAGGGGGATTTAAACATTTCTGTTCTGTGGAAGAATGGCAAGCGGGAAAACAGGAGGAAGTATATCGTGATTTTTTTAAGACCCTCTATGATTTGTTGCCAGTTGAGGGAAGGGTTTATATTCAGACCATGACATTCAGTAAGAATATGGTCGATTTTGAAGACCTGGACGTGAATGCTGAAAAAGGATCTACCGCCTATATCATGGCCCTTATGATAAAACAATTTCCCGGTTCTTGGCTTCCATATGGCCCCGAAATGGTTATCAATTGCGCCGAGCCCGGATTCAAATTAATTTCTAAAAGCAGTGGAAGACTGGATTACATTGAAACTATTACTCAATGGCGGAAAAAATTCAGAAAATTCCATCTCAAAAAATATTGGCTTTACCTCTCACTACTTCCAAAATATCTCACTGATAAAGATTTCAGGCACTTAATTGCAGTTTTCAAAATAAGTCCAAACAGGGTCTGTTTTGAAAAAGAGATCATGGATCATTACCGATTAGTGTTTGAAAAAGTATAACAAAGGGCCCTTAATTCAGCATTGAAAAGCTTTTATCCCTTGATTTGCTACTAAGCCCCATCATCCGGCTTGAGACATCGATTCTGACTTTTACTTCCTGTATAATCTTTTGCCATTATTCCATTATTTCTTTGAGTTTCTCAGGTTCAGATCTCTCAAGTTAACCTGTTTTGCCAGGTCATCTGAGAGCTCATAAAGCGCAAGATTTTGAAGGTCAAAGGGTCGTCCAATATTTACGATTTTTCAATTTCCCTTCCCGTATTAAATTGGGTATTATCCAAGACCAATTGGCAGAAAAAGTCGGAGCCTCTAAGTTTTATATTTCCAAATCGAAATAACCTTAAAGAAGCTCATCTCTCTACACTTCAAAAAATTGTTGCGTTTATATTCGGCAGCCAATTAAAATTATCTATTAATGACTAAGTAAAAAAGCCATCCCGATTTTCTCAAGATGGCTTTCTGCATTTACTTCGTACCAAACTTATAAATGCAAGTCTGCTCGTATTTTTCTCCGGGTTTTAAAATCGTAGAAGGGAAATTCGGCTGATTGGGGGAATCGGGATAATGCTGGGTTTCTAGGCAGAACGCCGATCTAAGTTCATAGACTTTATCCCCTTTGCCAGTGATAGTTCCGTCAAGGAAATTGCCGCTGTAAAATTGGATCGCGGGCTCCGTTGTCCACACTTCCATTTCAATACCTGTTTGCGGAGATGAGATTACTGCCGCTTGAGTCAGGTCCCTTCCTGCTTTGTCCAGCACCCAGTTGTGATCATATCCTCCACCGAACTTCAATTGTTGGTTTACCTCGTCGATTCTCGCACCAATTGTAGTTGGTTCTGTAAAGTCAAAAGGAGTTTCCTTTACTGAAACTATCTCTCCTGTAGGAATCAGCACGTCATTTACAGGCGTGTATTCGCTAGCGTTCAATTGCAGCGTATGGTTCAGCACTGTGCCATTCCCTGCACCATTCAGATTGAAAAAGGAATGATGGGTCAAATTTACCGGCGTGGCCTTATCAGTTTCCGCTTCATAAGTGACTTTGAATTCGTTTTCATCAGTAAGCGTATAAATCATTTTTACTTTTAATTCTCCCGGAAAACCTTCCTCTCCATCCGGCGAAGTGTAGTTGAAGATCAGGCCATTTTCCCCAGACTTTTCCACATTCCAAATCACATAGTCCAGTCCACCCGGACCACCATGCAGCGTCTGCCCATTGTTGTTTTGAGGCAATGTATATTCCTTCCCATCCAAAGTGAATTTTCCATTTGCAATCCGGTTACCATAGCGGCCAATAGCTGCACCGAAGTATTTTTCGCCACTTTCCAGATATCCTTCTAAGGTCTCAAAACCCAGGACTACATCCACCAGTTTCCCGTCCTTGTCAGGCACCCAAAGATTGGTAACTCTTGCACCGAAGTTGGTGACTTTCATTTTCATGCCATTGGCATTTTTGATCTCGTATGTTTCCACTTTTTTGTTTTGAAAGGTTGTGCCGAATACCTGCTCTAGCACAGTTTCTTCAGTTTTAGTTTCTTCTTTAGTTTTGCTTTCGCAACTGTAAAGTAATGCCCCCAGTGCAGCTGCACCAAGTATTTTATTGAAATTAGTTGTTTTCATGTGTTTATCATTGATTTTTATTGGTCAGATAGCCTGTCCCGTCCGCCGCGGCGGATCGGGAGAATCTCGCAGGTTATAATCATCCCATGGTGTGTCGCATGCGTCATGCTCGATTATAAGGCAATTATTTATTGTACAAAGGAGAATGTAAGCTTTTCATTTTGGACACATCAAACTTGATCACTTTCCTGTCATAAGTCATCAGTCCATTGGTCTCCACTTCCACATCTGTGGTCTGGGTGTACACTGCTGCCGAAAGACCTGCATCTACCAATTCCCCCAATCTGGTGATCAGCCCAGCATAGCGGCTGTATAGCTCCTCTTGATTTTTGAAACTTTGGTATCCCCAGTTGTCTTTCTGCTGCCACACATGACCGTCCACTGGCAGTCCCAGTCCGCCGAATTCGCCCAATACGAGGATATTATCATTGCCATAAATTCCCGGAGCAGGCATTTTCGCATCTGGGTAGTTGTGCAAATCGATGATATCACCCGCTATTTTGGTTCCCTCCATTTCGAAGTTTCCACCACTGGCACTATTCACCAATCGTGAAGGATCGTGATTTTTAGTCCATTCAGTGATTTCTTTGGTTTTAAACTGACCCCAAGCTTCATTGAAAGGTACCCAAACTACGATCGATGGGAAATTATAAAAATCATCCATGATCTCTTTCCATTCTTCCCGGTAAATCGCCTCAGACTCAGGAGATCTATCCCGGTCAGTTTGACTGCCCAAGACAGCAAGCTTCATCTCCCAACCATTGCCCATATCTCCGCTCGGCATATCCTGCCATACGAGCATCCCCATCTTGTCACATGCATGATACCAAGTAGCAGACTCTACTTTTACATGTTTTCTGATCANCATTGCCCATATCTCCGCTCGGCATATCCTGCCATACGAGCATCCCCATCTTGTCACATGCATGATACCAAGTAGCAGACTCTACTTTTACATGTTTTCTGATCATGTTGAAGCCCATATCGTGAGTCTTTTGGATATCATAGACCATCGCTTCATGACTGGGTGCGGTGTATAGACCATCTGGCCACCAACCTTGATCTAGCGGACCGTATTGAAACAAAAATTTACCATTAAGCATCATTCGCTGAATGCCATTTTCATCTGGAGCCATGCTGATTTCTCTTAATGCCGCATAACTTCCCACTGCGTCCACAACTTTCTTTCCATCCAGCAATTCTACTTTCAAGTCATAAAGTACTGGATTTCCCGGAGCCCAAAGTTGGGCCTCTTTGATAGTCAACTTCGCAGTTTGAGATGGCTTCACCGTTTGCTCTGCTAGCATTACTCCGTCTGTCCAAGCAGACACTTTCACCTGCTGCCCTGATACAACACCGGCTACTTCCGGAGTCACCAAGATTTGCTCAGTTGTGATATCCGACGTATTTCTCAAACCAGCAATATAAGAAGCTGGGACAGTCTCCAGCCATACCGTCTGCCAGATACCGGTCACAGGAGTGTACCAAATACTATTGGGATTATTGACCTGCTTACCACGTGGCTGCGGCCCATCATCGCTTGGATCCCACACGCGCACCTGCAAAGTCTGAGACTTTCCGGATTTTAAATTCTCTGTGATATCAAAGCTGAAAGGATCATATCCTCCCTGATGCTTCCCGATGCTTTTCCCATTGACAAAGACTTCTGTTTCCCAGTCAGATGCTCCGAAATGCAGGAGCACTTTGTCCTTGCTTGATTTCTTTAGAGTAGAAAAAGTCGTGTGGTACCACAATTCATTGTCTTTACCTACAGTTTTGCCTACACCGGAAAGTGCAGATTCCACGGCAAAAGGCACCAGAATCTCTCCGTCAAAGTCTGTAGGAATTGCCAGACCTTTGGGTTTGATGGCATACTCCCAAAGACCATTCAGATTGACCCAGTCCTCGCGGGTCATCTGAGGGCGGGGATATTCCCGGTGGACGTTTTCAGGAGTTACCTGAATTGCCCACTCCGTCATAATTTTCCCCCCTACAGGTTTATATTGAGTAGTTTGCGCTGTCGCAATCTGCTGAGCAAAAAGAAGGCATGCGCCAAAAATCAGTTTTTTATTCATATAAAGTTGAATTTGTGATTCTTACCATCAGAAGTAGTTGTTTCAAATGGGAAACAACTGAATTTTCTTGAAGTTCACACTCCTTAAAAAGGTTAGTCAGGTGTTTGCTAATCGCAGGTACATTGACACCAAAAAGCTCGATGATAGCCTTTTGAATTAACCAAAGGCTATCATCTTGCAGGTAAACGTGTACCCGAACTTCACCAGAGGGGGCTGTGTATAGCATAAAGTTGTTTACATCACTCATTTAAGTACTACTTTTCTAGAATATTATAGACGTGCTTAAGTTTGTCTATATATCTACTGCTTCTATTACCTAGCAAAGCTCAGTAGTAGTGATAAATTTTGTAATCTAGAGACGATAAGTTCCCTCTCATCCATTCAAGAACAGAGCATCTTGAAAAAAGCGGAGTGTAATCTCGAATTTGATTTAAATTTTACACTTGGTTCAAATTCATCAGGACGAAACTACAAAATCACAAGAAGGAATCATAGAACTCCCCTCTCCTGTCTTAGCCAGTTGACCATTTATTAGATCTGAAGACATCACCTTGCCTGGCACTACGTGATAGGTCAGGAATTTCACCAATTGAGCTTTGTTCTCTGGCTTGAGAAAATTTTCAACTGTTCCAGCCGGAAGCTATGCAAATGCTTCATTTCTAAGAGCAAATACGGTAAATGAACCATCTCCTTTCCATGTCTCTACCAAATCACCGGCTTTAACTGCCGCAACTAAGGAGGTCAAGAAATCCTGAGAGATAGCCAAATCTACTATATCAGCATCGACTCTAATCTCGTGGACCGAACCTGTCTTGGGAGTAAAAGAGGATGCACCTATGAGCGTCGTGACTATTCCTAATTTTTCTAATCTGTTTATATTTTGATTTTTATTGGTCAGATAGCCTGTCCCGTCCGCCGCGGCGGATCGGGAGAATCTCGCATAGTTGATAATCATACCTCTGTGTGTCACCTGCGACATGCTCGATTTCATGCTTGTTAATTGTTAGCGTTTTTATAGTGTCAATAGACTGTAAACAAGTTGATTAAGTAACTGTGAGTCAATTTTTTAAACAAGTCAATTCAAAAGTATCAAGAGAACCAACTGGCAAGGGCAAGGAGTGACTACCACAAATCAGTCCGTTGAAAAAAATCGATGCGTGAGAAATTTCAGATATTTGACTATGCAAATCAAATTGATCGCCATAGGCAAGACGGATAATAAAGCCATCATTTCTTTGATAGACGAGTACGCTAAGCGTCTGAATTTTTACATCAAGTTTGATTTTGAGATCCTTCCTGATCTGAAAAACACCAAATCCCTTTCCGAAATTCTACAGAAGGAAAAGGAAGGGGAGTTAATATTGAAAAAGCTGATCCCATCAGATGATTTGATTTTGCTCGATGAGCGAGGCAAAAGCTACAGCTCCGTGGATTTCTCGGAGTTCCTTCAGAAGAAGATGAATACCGGATTAAAACAACTCATTTTCGTGATCGGTGGACCTTATGGATTCTCTGAAGAAGTTTACGCTAGGGCAAACGGCAAGCTTTCAATCTCCAAAATGACTTTTTCACATCAAATGATTCGTCCATTTTTCATTGAGCAGCTGTATCGCGGATTTACAATTCTCCGAAAAGAGCCCTACCATCACGAGTAGAGAGTATTCAGTTGCAGTGATCAGATTCGTTATGTGCTATTAGTCGGTGACTGAGACTGAAAACTGATCACTTAAATTTTCCCAATGTTAAGTTTTGGATTAATGTATACTTTAATGTTACCAAATTGTTAACTTTACGTAACATTGGTCGTAAGAATAGTAACATTAGCTTCATCCAAGGTGAAAAAAGCCCTACTCACATACATTCTAATCCCTGCAGTTGGCATCATTGCCATGGCACAGGATGCTATAGGGATTTCTGCAGATTTACTTTTTGACAACAATTCAGAAAAAGAACTTTGGGAAGCAGGTCAGGAAAATCCCTACTTACTTTTTAGAGCCGTTCAAGCCGAAAAATCCCTTTCAGATGAAAAATGGAATGCTCTAGTGGCGGAATTGGATAAAAAATCTGATAAAAAGGGAACACATATCAAGGTGCTTCGTCAAATCTTCCAAAAATCTCACCAGCAGTTATTCCAAACTTACGTACAACATTCCACATTCAATGACATGCTAGATGAGGGCAGATATGACTGTGTCAGTGCTTCAGCAGCATTAGCGCTGCTTTTGGACCGATATGGATTTGACTATAAAGTAGTAGAAACAGACTATCACGTATTTATTGTGGTGAATTATGAGGACAAAGACATCATCTTGGAAAGTACACTCCCTATAGGTGGCATGATCACTGCTCCTACCGAGGTAGCCTCTTATTTGGCGGGATATAAAGCGGATGATTCGGTGCAATTAAAGTCAGTGAGTCAGCGACTGGGAGCACCTAAAGTGGATCTATCAGACAATGCAATTTTTAGAAAAGTGAACCTGACCCAATTGGCAGGTTTACAATATTACAACGATGCGATCGCACACTTTAATGAACAAAGTTACCTCAAGGCTTCTACTCAATTAAATAAAGCTTTGATCCTTTATAGCTCAGAGCGTATCGAAGGACTGAAGGAGTTGGCACAGGAGCAGGCAAATATACTTGCAATATCGAACTAAAAATGAGGCTGTCTCATAAGTAGGGACAGCCTCTAATTTGTACGGGTAGGTATCTGAGATAAATTCCAAATACTCAAATCTCAGCTTGTTGATTTAAGTTTTGAGACAGCCTCAAAATCCGTTGGAACAATCACCCCTGTTGACCAAAGAGTCCATTGAAAAATATTCTTATTCCTAATTTCATATTTATTCAGCGCAAATATGGGCCTGTGTAAATCTGCCAGTCAAGCCATAAATGCAACGAAAAAACCAATTAGCAATGCTTTTTTAATCAAATCAATACTAATATCCTCGGTCATAAAAGGTAGGATAAATTGCTCATTCAAAAATAGTATAGCATTGAGAAGCCTTCTATACGACAAATGAGGCTGTCTCAAAAGTAGATAGTTTAAAAGGCTAGTCGATTACTCGGCTAGCCTTTCTTGTTTTACTCAAAATATGTACTTTGAGGTGTGGAAAAACAAGACTTAAATGTAGTC
>NZ_JAYEEY010000051.1:0-11523 GCF_035156415.1 Algoriphagus persicinus | reverse complement strand
CTATTGCTAAAGAGTTAAACAGTAGTCAAAAAAATAGAGACCGATTTCCTGAAATCGGCCTCTATTGAATAAAAAAGGCTGTCTCCAATAATGAAAATCAATATGAGACAGCCACTTTTTTTATTTACGAGAGTAGTCGTCTTCCAATCTAACTATATCCTCCTCATTAGATGGGTTTTCCGGATCTACATGCATCCAGATTTCGGCCACTATCCCCCAAGTATCTAAGCCAACCAATCTGTGGCGTTCACCATTCTTCAGGGATACCGTCTGACCAAGTACCATTTTCTCCAAATCCCCAAGCTCATCCGATTCACTACGCACAATTCCTGATTCCCCATTGATTAGCTTCCAAAGTTCCGCTCTACGGAAATGGTATTGCCATGAAAGTCGTGCTCCAGGTGCCACTAATAAAAATTTTGGGCTTAGCTTCTGCTCCAATTGCTGCTCTGAAAGGTCAACATCGTGGAAAAACATGGTTTTGAATTCAAGAATTTGGCTTTCCTCTAAAACAAAAAAACCTCCCCATGGTCTAGTCTGATCAACTTTAGAAATTCTAAATCCTTTTACAGTCAAAAAGTCTTCCACTTTCTGAAAGACCTCTTCTTTGCTAAGTCCGGTGTTGATAGCTATCAAATTCATACTTATTTTAAATAGGTGACCCTCAAAAATAAGGATTTCATTTGAAAAATAAATTACACGACAGTATTCTCACATTTGAAATCTTTTATGAAAAATGACATAGCCCTACACGAGAATTCAGCCAAATCACAAAAAATAAAGTGATGTTATCTTATTTTTTTAAAAAAGTGCTTTTTTGAAACTCAAAAATTCCCGTAATTCAGGCATAACATAGACCTATGCACCTAATAAATCCTCAAGAAATAATCCAAAAAATGGATGGAGTGGTAGAAATCAAAAGCTACGTCAATAAAATTAAGATAATCAAGAACTTGTATATCAAAGGAGCTAATACAGCTAGCGAAATATGCGCTGAAGTCGGCATCTCCTTACCCACTGTTAATTCATTACTGGGAGACTTGATGTCAAGCGGAGAGGTAATCAAACAAGGACGTGCTGAATCTCAAGGCGGACGGAAACCTGACTTATACAGGCTGGCTCCTGATGCCTTCTACGTTCTCTCGGTGGATCTCTCAAAGTTCAATATGAACCTTGCGCTTTACTCTTGCAATCATACCATAGTCACTGAAAAGGAAAGTCATAGAATCAGCTTAGACAACGAAAAGGAAACATTTGACCATTTATGTCAACTGATAGAAGCATACCTCATCAAAACCGACATACCCGCTCACAAAGTAATAGCGATGGGATTTTCCATGCCCGGTTTGACGGATTCTATTGGTGGAGTGAATTATACGTATTTAAGATTTGGGGAAAAAACTCTTCTTGAAAACCTAGAGACTAGATTTTCTAAAAAAATATTCCTTGAAAATGATGCACGCGCGATGACTTTAGCTGAATTCAAATTCGCAACTGATCATAGTTATAAAAATGTTCTTGGGCTCTTTATTGGCTGGGGAATTGGGCTGGGAATTATCATTGATGGGAAATTATACCAAGGTGCATCAGGTTTTGCCGGCGAATTCAGTCACTCACCTATCTTTGAATCCAGAGATGTGACTTGTATTTGCGGAAAAAAGGGCTGCCTAGAAGCTGTGGCATCTGGCACAGCTATCGTTAAAATGGCTGAGGCAGCCATTAAACTGGATAAAGACAGCATTTTAGCGAGAATGGCGAGAAACCACGAAGGTGACATAATGCCAAATTTAGTAGTAGATGCTGCCTTGTCAGGTGATCAGAGAGCAATTACCATTCTATCAGAAGCTGGTTTGGACCTCGGGCGAGGAATCTCCATGCTCATCCAGGTTCTAAATCCCGAGTTAATAATCATAGGTGGATCAGTGGCTGAAGCAAATCAATATTTAATCACTCCAATTCAACAAGCATTAAATATTTATAGTATGGCAAAATCACGGGAAAAATCCAAGATTGTCCTTTATAAATTAGGCGAAGATGTTGGCCTGTTAGGTGGTGTTGCTGTTGTGAATGAAAAACTTTTCGAAGATATAATCAATTGATTAGACTAAATCTCTGTGTTGTAACTACTCATGAATTTGCTTATCAAATCTAAAGCGGTCTTACTACTGACATTAGGATCTTTACTTTTGCTTCTGCAAGCAAACCACCTGCTAGCTCAATCTTTTCCTGCTAATTTTGAAAAAGTATCCCCTAAAAAATCAGGTGTCTCTTTCAAAAATCAGCTGAAAGAAGACCAGAGAAATAATATCTTACGCTATGAATACTTCTATAATGGCGGTGGTGTAGCAGTAGGAGATCTGGACAACGACGGTTTAGAAGACCTATTTTTTACGGCAAATATGTCTTCCAATAAAGTGTACCGCAACCTAGGAAATTGGAAATTCGAGGATAAAACAAAATTTGCTGGAGTAGCCGGAAAGAACATCTGGACAACTGGTGTCAGCATAGCTGACGTGAACGGAGATGGCTTTTTGGATATCTATGTATGCTATTCTGGAAAAGGAAATCCTGAAGCAAGGGCAAATGAACTCTGGATCAATCAAGGTGATTTTACTTTCAAGGAGGAAGCAAAAGCTTATGGTCTAGCCGATCCGTCAAATAGCACGCAAGCCTTATTTTTTGATTTTGACAGAGACGGTGATCTGGACATGTACTTACTGAATCACCACATTGAGGCTATCAATGAACTTGAATTTAGTGAAGTCAAAACAATCCGACATCCTTATGCCGGAGATAAGCTTTTCAGAAATGACAATGGGAAATTCATCGATATTAGTGAGCAAGCAGGCATTAAAGGCTCGGCTTTGGGGTTTGGTTTGGGTATTATTTCGTCAGATGTAAATCAAGATGGCTGGGCCGACCTGCTTATCACCAATGATTACATAGAGCCTGATTACCTCTATATCAATAATGGCGACGGAACCTTTACTGATCGTATGACGGAATATTTTCAGCATATTTCTCACTTCTCCATGGGAGCGGATATCTCGGATATCAATAATGATGGCATGCCAGACATATTCACTTTGGATATGCTCCCCGAAGACAACGAGCGACAAAAACTACTCTATGGCCCCGAAAATTACGAGCAATATGCCCTGATGATAAAGGAAGGCTTCTACCATCAAAGCATGAGAAATATGCTACAGCTAAGTCAAGGTGAAGGACTGTTCTCGGAAGTGGGTCAACTTGCAAACATCTCCAACAGCGACTGGAGCTGGTCTGCCTTATTTTTTGACGCTACGAATAGTGGCAAAAAGGATCTATTTATCACCAATGGCTATTATCGGGACTATACCAATCGAGACTTCTTAAAGTACAAAGGGGACTACTATTTCAAGCAAGCGATAGCAAATGAGAAGGCAGACACGCTTCATCTGGTGACGAGCATGTCCTCCACACCGATTCATAATTATATTTTTGAAAACGCCGGAAACCTAAACTTTATAGACAGATCGACAGATTGGGGCTTTGCTGAAAAAGGGTTTTCAAGTGGTGCAGCATACGCTGATCTGGATAACGATGGAAACCTCGACTTGGTGATCAATAACCTAAATGAGCAAGCATCCATCTATCAAAATATCAGCCCAAGTAAGAATTGGTTGCAAATTTCCCTAAAAGACAATTCAGCAAATACTTTTGCACTGGGTGCAAAAGTTGAAGTGTTTACCGGCGAGGAAAATCAAACGGTAGAAGTACAGCCCGTCCGGGGTTTCCAATCCTCAGTTAGTCCTAGACTTCAATTTGGATTAGGAGATATTACCACCGTCCCTTCAATCAAAATCATTTGGCCAGACGGCTCCTTACAATTCCTCGAAAACATTCCTGCCAATCAGCACCTCACGATTCAAAAAGAAAGTTCTGGAAGTTTTCAGGCCTCCACAAGGCCAGTTCCCTTGTTGAATAAAAATGATATCGGTCCCGAATACAATCCTGGTATAAACCAGTTTAATGACTTTAAGCGTCAGCCGCTGATGCTCACTATGCCAAGCTACATCAGCCCAGTTTTATCCCAGGGAGATCTCAATGGGGACGGAAATCCAGAGGTATTTATTGGGGGCTCAAAAGGACAAGCTGGTAAAGTAGTTTCCTTCGAAAACGGAAGCTGGAAGAACTATTCCGGATTTAAATCTTCTAATGAATTCACCGATGCAGTAGCTATTTTCGAAGATTTTAATGGAGATGGTGTTCAGGATTTATTTGTGGGTAGCGGTGGATATCATGATTATTTGGCTTCAGATGAATCCCTTCAGGATAGACTTTATTTGAACGATGGCACTGGCAAACCCACGCTACAAACCTCATTTCCTGATTATAAATTTAGCACAGGTACAGCCCAAGCTTTCGATGCAAACGGAGATGGAAACTTAGATTTATTTGTAGGAGCTAGATTGATACCAGGGCGATACCCTATCATCCCTGAAAGCAAAATGCTCATCAATGATGGTAAGGGGAATTTCACGGATCAGACTAAAGAATATCTACCAAATGCAGGAAAACTCGGATTAATCACTTCGTCCGAGTTGATGGATTTGAATTCTGATGGAAAGATGGATTTGATTCTCGCAGGAGAATATATGCCGATCACTGTCTTGATCAATACAGGTGCTGGCTTAGAAGATAAAACCTCCGATTATTTCAATTCTTTGCTTTCGGGCTGGTGGAACAAAATAACCAAAGCTGACATGGACGGAGATGGGGACATTGATTTGATTGCCGGAAACTTCGGCCTCAATTCTCAATTCGAAGCAAATGAAATCAAAAAGCTTCGGCTATTCGCAGCTGATTTTGACCAAAATGGCTCAATCGACCCCATCCTAGAATGCTTTGTAGGAGACAAAATGTATCCTTACCCGAGTCGCGATGAGTTGCTAGATCAAATGGCAAGTATGAGAAGTAGATTCACAGATTATGCCTCCTATTCGAAGGCTATAATGGCTGACCTTTTTACAGTTCAGGAATTGGAAAATGCTCAGATACTAGAAGCAAATACATTAGAATCAGTAGTTTTAGAAAATACTGGAAGTGGATTCCAAGTCAAATCTCTTCCAAGAATAGTTCAATCATTTCCAATCTTTAGTATTTTACCAATTGATCTGAATCAGGATGGCAACTTGGATTTGATTCTAGGAGGTAATCAAACCTATACTAGAATACGAATCGGATTGATGGATGCTGGACTTGGACTGGTGCTACTCGGTGATGGAAAAGGAAATTTTACTCCACTTAGTCCAGCCGAATCTGGTCTAGCTATCAAAGGAGACATAAAATCTATTTTGCCTATCAAAACAAATACAGGAACCCAACTTCTCTTTGGAATCAATCAGCAACCTCTTCAAAGCTATACCATTAAATGAGACTACGCCTAATACCACCCTTTGCTTTATTAATACTCTTATGCTTGGCCACGAATACTTCATTTGCTAAGCCAAAGGAGATCAACTGGCCCAAACTCTATTCACAGGAACTATTTCATATTACCACAGTGATGGTGACTGATGTGGCGAGTCCTCCCGTGGCTGCGCGAATTTATGCCTATTCGAACCTAGCTGCGTACCTGATCTCCAAAGAATCAGGAGACGGATTTGATAACCAAGACCTCTTAGAACATACGTATTTAGCAGACCAGAATTGGGAAATCTCAGATCCAGCGATCAGCTCTCCCGAATTTGCGGCAATATATGCCATGCTTAAAGTCGGTGAAGCCATCATGCCTTCCGGCTATCTTTTGAAAGAAAAGCAAACAGAGTGGACNGCGATCAGCTCTCCCGAATTTGCGGCAATATATGCCATGCTTAAAGTCGGTGAAGCCATCATGCCTTCCGGCTATCTTTTGAAAGAAAAGCAAACAGAGTGGACAGAAATCGCTCTAAAGGCAAAAATAATATCCAAAAAAGAACTGCAAGCACATGTGACTTATGCACTGTCTGTGGCTGCCAAAGTAATGGAGGTCGCTAAAAAAGATGGGTACCTACAACTTTCAACATTGACCCGCTACACTCCTCAACCGGGAGAAGGATTCTGGTATCCAACGCCCCCAGCTTACATCGCCGCGGTAGAACCTGAATGGAAAACCATAAAACCCTTTTTCATACAGAATTTGGAAGACTATGAACCAACTCCGATGGTTCCTTTTGACATGAGCGAAGGCAGCTCATTTCATCGGCAATTGATGGAAGTATATAATACTACGAATGAATTAGATGAGGAAAAAAAGCTAATCGCTAATTTCTGGGATTGCAATCCATTCAAAGTTGAGTTTTCAGGCCACATGGCTATTGGAGTGAAAAAAATCTCTCCGGGAGGCCACTGGATAGGAATCACCGGTATTGCTGCGCAAAAAGGGGGCTTATCTTTTGCAGAAACAGCATACGTTCATGCACTTGTAAGCATGACACTGCACGATGCTTTTATATCTTGCTGGAAGACAAAATATGATACGGATAGAATCCGTCCAGAAACGGTGATCAATCAAAAACTGGATCAACGCTGGAGACCCCTTCTGCAAACACCTCCATTTCCAGAATATACCTCAGGCCACTCCGTGATCAGTAGAGCTTCTGCCGTTGTTTTGACAGGTTATTTTGGGGACAATTTTGATTTTATTGATAGCTCTGAAACTTACTTTGGTCTTCCAGTGCGGCCGTTCAAATCCTTTTTACAGGCTTCCGAGGAGGCTGCTATTTCTAGGCTTTACGGAGGTATCCACTTTCGGGATGCAATAGAAGAAGGGATTAAACAAGGAGAAAAAATAGGAGAAATGGTCTGGTCCAAAGTTGGAAGAAATAAGAATTAAATAGAAAATTCCCAAACTATGCGTATTACCCACTCTGCTTCCCTTTTTTTATTACTCATTACGCTGGTATATTGTATTTCTTGTGGAACAAAAACTGAAGAGAAGGAAATAACTGAAGTGCCTTCCAAACCCAATATCGTCCTAATTTTTGCTGATGATATGGGTTATGGCGACCTAGGAGTGTACGGAGCTACAGATTGGAAAACCCCAAATCTCGACCAACTGGCGGCAGATGGTGTTCGCTTTACCCAATTTTATGTACCGCATGCAGTTTGTTCTGCTTCTAGGGCAGCACTATTAACCGGAACATACGCTAATAGATTAGAGATTTTTGGAGCTTTGGATCATACTGCACAGCATGGATTGAATCCTGAGGAAACGACCATAGCAGAGATGCTCAAAGCAAATGGCTATGCCACTGGCATGGTAGGAAAATGGCATTTAGGGCATCGCGCTCCTTTTCTTCCTACAGAGCAAGGATTTGATTCCTTTTATGGGCTTCCATACTCCAACGACATGTGGCCGCATCACCCTGAGGCTAAAGATTATTATCCTCCACTCCCCTTGTATAGAAATACTGCTGTAATAGACACGCTTGACGATCAAAGCATGCTTACAACTAATTATACAGAAGAGGCGATCAAGTTCATACAGGAAAGTAAGGATCAACCCTTCTTCTTGTACTTGGCACATACTATGACCCATGTACCGCTTTTTGTTTCTGATAAATTCAAAGGAAAATCTGAACAGGGTCTTTATGGTGATGTGATGATGGAGGTGGACTGGTCAGTGGGTCAAGTAAGAAAAAAATTAGAGGAACTTGGCCTAGCAGAAAACACGATTATAATTTTCACTTCAGACAATGGGCCTTGGCTTTCCTATGGAGGGCACTCTGGCTTAACGGGTGGCCTAAGAGAAGGAAAAGGAACTTCTTGGGATGGTGGTATCCGTGAACCGGGGATCTTTGTTTGGCCTGATCATTTTCCTGCTGGAAAAGTAGAGGAACAAGCGGCTATGACGATTGACATTCTTCCAACTTTAGCTGAGATCACGGGGTCAAAGCTCCCTGAGTTAACAATCGATGGTAGAAGTATCTTACCTATGCTGCAAGGCAAAGAAATGGAGTCAAAACCGTATTTCGCGTACTACAACAGAAATGAGTTGCAAGCTGTAATTTTTGGCAAATGGAAACTTGTTTTGCCACATACCTATCGAAGTATCCCGGAAGGAGCAACTATGAGAAACGATGGGATTCCAGTTAAATACCACATGCTGAAGTTGGAAACAGCTGCACTTTTTGATCTTAGTAGTGACCCCAATGAGACGACTGATGTATCAGAAAGTAATTCTGAAATCTTGGCAAGATTAAATCAATATGCTGATGAGGCAAGAGCGGATATGGGTGATGCCTTGACGAAAACTGAAGGAACTGGATTAAGAAAGGCTGGAAGAATAGAATAAACTCACTTGCTTTCAATAAATATCCTTCCGTGCCAATCCACTTCAATTGAAAAAGGATCCAATAACTCATCCAGCAAAACTGAAACTTGCTGTCTATTGAGTTTGATTTCACTGGTAAATTCACCGACTAATCCTCTCCGTTCCCACGCTTGAGCTATATCCATTAAAGTTGAATTTGGCTG
This sequence comes from Algoriphagus persicinus, assembly GCF_035156415.1. Classification (NCBI taxonomy): domain Bacteria; kingdom Pseudomonadati; phylum Bacteroidota; class Cytophagia; order Cytophagales; family Cyclobacteriaceae; genus Algoriphagus; species Algoriphagus persicinus. The sequence continues at coordinate 3,024 of NZ_JAYEEY010000051.1, read as the reverse complement.
GACGATATGTATTAGATTTTGAAATCTCCCGACTGTCACATATGCTCCAGAAGCTCCCCAAAAATCCTTCAAAATTGGAAAAAATAGTCTCAATCCATCGACTAATTCGTATTCGCTTACCCTTCGATCCGGGTAAAACCAGGTTTGATTTGCCCAAAGATAAGGCACTCCTTCTCCTTTCAAAATCCCTGTAGCTCCGATTTTCTGCATTGCTTGAAAATGTTTGTCCTCAGGCTTAATATCCAAAAAAGGCATGATATAAACATTCTGATCCAACAGCAACTGTTGAACTTCGCGGATGGAAACATCTTCCAATTCCCTCTTTTCTCTTACCGCTACTGATGCTAGAATCCCGGAAGCTTGACCAATACCCAATACGACAGGTTGAAGTCTGGTGGCTCCATTCACAATATTAGAAACAGAAATGCTCTTTTCTGCAAGAATCAAAGCTGGATGATCTTTTGGTATCAATGCTCCTAAAGGCACAGTATAGGAAGGCACTCTAATCTTGATAAAATCAATTGCAGGAGCTTCTAGATTCTTTTTGTGGTGATGATCTATTGTATAATCTCCCACCACAACGCCAGTTCGATAAAGTGGTCTTGGTGCTTCATACGGAGTTCGTACATAGGGTAATGTAAAATCAACCAATCCATAAAACCTTCTGGACTCGCGATGGTAGGGAATCATCGGCAAATTATCTTCAGTCGGATATTCATCCTCTGCTATCCCCAAATGCTGATAGCCAAGATCATGTTGGATGTAATAGATAAACCTGAGGCTTGCTTGCTTTGCTGCTTCGAGAGCTTCGCTACGATCCTCAGGATTCATCTCTACTATGTTGACGTAATAATCATTTCCGCAATTCGGCCAATTGATCATGTATTTTCCGTTCGGGAGCTTGCCATAGTTAAGCATCTTATCACAATCCAGCGTTGGCACATTATCCGAAATAGGATCAGCATGTGCGCAGGCACATGCAAACTCATCCGGATCATAATTGGAAGGTTTGGAAATAGTCTTATCAGCACCATTCCCGTAATCCTGAAGTGTCACCACATAAGTCAGATCCTGGATGATAGTATTGCTTTCCGCTGGCGCAAAGGTTTCCCCAATTTCATCTCTGGAATCCATACCTAATCTATAGGGCAAGCCCTGAGACGCAGCTACATCTCCAAGTTCAGTAGCATCAATTAACATAGGGGCTATTGCTTCATAGAGTTGCCCATTCTTAGAAAAAGAAACCGTCCAGCCCGATTCGGTATAACTTACAGATTTCCAATCACTTTCAAATGAAACTGTCAAATCACCTACTGACTTTGCCATTTCCTGAAGAATTTGGTTTCCTACTTTGGGTTCGAAAAGGGTGTTACTCACCCAGCCGGTTGCCAGTTTTTCAGGCCCTCCATAGTATTCTTCCAATTTCGACTTAAATTCACCCCAAATTCCTGAAGGAAGCTTATGGTTTCCATCTATCGCCGATACTCCAGCTGATGTGAGCATTCCGCCTAACCAAGTGGTAGGCTCAATAATCAATGTATTCGTACCTAATCTACCGGCTGCAATTCCTGCTGCTGTACCGCTGGCTCCACCCCCAACAATGATCAGATCAAACTTTTCCTGCGCAAAAGCGGAGAATGACAAAAAACACAGGATTACGGCAACTACGAACGATTTCAATTTAATTAACTTCATAGATCACTTTTCTAAAAAAGGCAAACAAGCACCGATTAAAGTTGCTCTTTCACCCAATTCTGAAATGGTAAAAGGAACTGAATAGCCCATGGTTTCCAAATATCCCTGCGTTGTAGGAAGGTAAATTTCTGAGGCCAAACTTATCTTCCCTCCCAGCACTACTCCTTCAGCATGCAACCGGATCAAATATGGGAATAAAAACTCTCCCAATGCTCTGCCAAAAGTCTCAAAAATCTTTTTGGCGGAATTTGAATCAAAATCTTGGGAAAGAAGATCTTTCACTCCTGAAATCTCAAGTTCGAATCTTTCAGAAGCATATTTTTTGAACCAAGCTGTTCCGAGATAATCCTCAGCAATTCCATCTCTAAACGGCGCAGTCCACAGCTTAGCATCTTTCACTACATCATGAATTTTAATTGCAGAACCGAGCCCTGTTCCCAAGGTAATCCCAATAGAGTTTTGAAAATCTCTACCTGCTCCAGCATAACTTTCACCCGATAAAAATGCCTCAGCATCATTAGTAAAAGCTAGTTGGGATGCTGGCATACCCAAACTTTCAGCTAATAAATTTTTAACAGAATTTTGGTACAGCGCAGCCATTTTGCCTTGATCCTTAATCAGAGAAATTCCATTATCATAATCGAAGGGACCCGGCATGGCGATGCCTACGCTATAGTTTATTGATTCTCCGGCTGCATTTCTTACCACCTCTGTCCAAGTTGAAATGATAGCATCCTTAGCTCCGAATGTATCTACATCAGCTTCATGGAAATTGGCGATTTCTGCATGGCGATTATCCAAAATCACCTGAGCTGCAGAAATGTGAGATCCTCCAATATCTACTCCAATCAATTTCATAATATAATTTACTCTACTAATAGGAATACTCTTGCGGTATCCTTATCTCCTTGGTTTAACTCCCTTTCAGAATTTAACTTATCTCGTTTCAATTGTCTTTCAAACTACCTGCACTGATTCGCACTTAAATTGCATACAAGAAATCACAGGTTGAATGAGATAGCGTTATTAATTCTGTCTTAAACATACAAAGCAATTTTCAGAGTTTTTGATAGAATTCAACTGGTGGCAGAAGTATTCAAATCTAATCAGTTTTAGCTTCCAAAAATCAACTACGAGAAATACACTTTACCAAAGAATTTTCTAGAATCTCTTTACTTGCGCAATAGGAACTAACTTTCAGTTGAAGCCAAAAAAGAGGCTGTCTCAAAAGTAGATAGTTTAAAAGGCTAGTCGATTACTCGGCTAGCCTTTCTTGTTTTACTCAAAATATGTACTTTGAGGTGTGGAAAAACAAGACTTAAATGTAGT
>NZ_JAYEEY010000050.1:0-11734 GCF_035156415.1 Algoriphagus persicinus | reverse complement strand
CCAAAGAAGCGCTGGATGAAGATGATGTCGATAGGGCGTGGCTGATATTGCTTCAAGGGATATAAATAAAAAAAGCGGCCTGAGCCGCTTTCCTTTCCTTACTTTATAATGATTTCCTGTGGCATTCGCACTTGCACCCCTTCATAGGATTTTAGTTTTTCTACCTGTTTGTAGATATAGTAATTTGATCCCAATTCACTCTGAATTAGTTTGATTTGGACGCTTTTCCCGAAGTCCTCCATGATAGTTTCAAACCATGGTTTTTTGGTAGGATAATAGACTACTCGATAGTCATCTTCTGCACCAATTCTAGCTGCAGCGATTTCAATGGTCGTATTCAATCCGCCCAATACATCAACTAAGCCTCTTTCTTTGGCTTGGTTTCCAGTCCAAACTCTACCAGAAGCAACTTCCTTTACCGCTTCAGTACTCATTTCTCTACCTTCAGACACTCTGGCTATAAAAGTTTCATAGCCATCTTCTACGGTGTTTTGGATGATGGATCGCTCCACATCAGTCATTGGTCTGGTTACATTCATAAAGTCAGAAAGCTCACCTGTTTTTACCACATCGATAGTGATACCTAAGTGGTCATTCAATAATTCCTGAGCATTGAACATCAAGCCGAAAATCCCGATTGAACCTGTGATGGTATTCGGCTGTGCAACGATAGTATCAGCAGGAGCGGAAATATAATACCCTCCAGAGGCCGCTACTTCGCCCATGGACACATATACCGGCTTTACTTTTTGTGCTTCGGACATTTCTCTCCAGATCACCTCAGAAGCGACTACAGATCCTCCTGGAGAATTCACACGAAGTATGATCGCTTTGATGTTGTCATCTTTACGTGCCTTTCTTATTTCTTTTGCAAACTTTTCTGAACTGATCACCCCATCTGCATCACCACCAACTATCTCACCTTCTGCGATGATCACGGCTATTCTATTTGAGGAAGTGATGTTTTTAGATTTTACTGTTTTGTTGAGGTCAGTCACATTGATGGTTTTAATATCGTCATCCTGATCGATTCCAAGCTTATCTTTGAGTTTGGACAGCACCTGATCCAAATAAAGCAGTTCTGTAGCCAAGCCATAGCTCACTGCGTCTTGTGGCTTGCGAACTAACATCAGTTCATTGATTTTCTTCAAACTGTCATAGGCTATTCCTCTTGATTCAGAGACGCCATGCAGTGCAAACTGATTCATATCATCCAAAAATGACTGGGTTTGTAATCTAGCTTCAGGGCTATTTTTTTCTAGGATAAAAGGCTCTACGGCAGATTTGAATTCACCTACGCGGAAAATTTCAGGTTTCACGCCGACTTTCTCAAAGAGACCTTTGAAGAAAATACCCTCAGAAGAAAATCCGTTGAATTCTATACCTCCTAAGGGATTCAGATAAATCTCATCTGCAACTGAGGCAATGAAATAGCCTCCTTCTGTATAGGCTTCGTCGTAAGCTACGATGAATTTGCCTGAAGTTTTGAAGTCTAGCAGCGCCTCACGGAGTTCATGCAAGCTCGCTTGTCCGGCAAACACCAGTCCTGTATTTAGGTAGATGCCTTTGATATTTTCGTTGGTTTTTGCCTCGCCAATGGCTTTTTTGAGGTTGATGAGACCGGCATTGAATTCCTGCCCGAAGGGGTTTCCAAACCTAGAAAGATCCAAATCATCTTCAGATGTGCGCTCCACGATAGTTCTACCGTTGAGATCTAAGTGCAATACTGAGTTTTCACTCACTTTTACTTCTTCGTTTCCTGAAGCGGCAAGAATGCCGATCAAGCCAAACATAAGAAGTACACTCAGTATGCTGAAAACAAAAAGACCGACGATCACCGCCAGTACATTTCCTAAGAATTTCATAAGCTAAATTATTTGAAGCCGCAAAATAACTTAATTTGAGGCATGTTTACAAAAGCAATTATAAGCTGAAAATGTTTGAGAAAGCAGTATTGATTTTGGGAGGAAATAGGGGTGATCGAATTAGCCTTTTAAAATTAGCTGTGGAGGCTGTTTCGGAATTAGGGCAAGTGACATTGAAGTCAAAGATTTATGAGACAGAAGCATGGGGAGGTGTGGCCAAAGGGCCTTTTTTGAATCAAGTTCTTGAAATCAAAACGAAATTCTCGCCTGCTGAACTCTTAGCTTTTACACAAAAAATCGAAACAGACCTAGGAAGAAAAAGGGAGGAGCACTGGGGAGATAGGACGATGGATATTGATATTATTTATTTTGGAGACAGTATAATTGATACTCCTGAACTTAGAATTCCTCATCCTTTTTTAGCAGAGCGGAAATTTGTTCTAGTCCCGCTTGCGGAAATTTTGCCTGACTTCAGGCATTCTGTCTTTGGGAAAAGTAGCTTGGAGATGTTGGCCGAATGTGACGATAGGAGTGAGGTGAGTGAATCTTCTTAGTAGAAGGTATGGTTATCTTCCTGGCTTTTGCACAGCTGTCTTATCAATACAATAATCGGAATTATTCATTTTCGAATTCCAAGATGTCTCCTGGCTGACAATTCAATACCTCGCAAATTGCTTCCAATGTACTAAAACGGATAGCTTTTGCTTTCCCTGTTTTTAGAATTGAGAGATTCGATAGCGTTAACCCTACTTTTTCTGAAAGCTCATTCAATGACATTTTTCGCTTAGCCATCATTACATCCAAGTTTACAATTATGGGCATAGCTAGACGGTAAGGTCGTTTTCAGATTGAATCTCAACCCCTCTTTTTACGATCTGCGCGATGACCATGAGAATGACTGCAATGAAAATCCAAACATCACTTCCGGAAATATGCAGGGAATTCATGTCTGCTGATGGTGACAGTCCCTGAGCAGTGAGCCAATCTGAATATTTAAAACCTGCATGTGAAAACAAACCAATTCCTAAAGACAAATAAGATAGATTTAAAATAAAGCCTCTTAATTCCATACTGAATGGCTTTTGGAAGTCCAGCGTTTTTTCTGAGAATAATTTCACGATAAGGTAAAACATCGTTGATTTAAGTATTGCTACAATGCTCATCACCAATGTGATTACTATGAAATAGCCTTTGTCAAAGTCATAGATACTGGAAAGATAATCAGCTCCTTCCCAGAAATTCTTCACACCTCCATGATTAATGAACAGCGTGATGATTGTGTGGACGATGATGCCACCGGCATCAATACATAGTCCGATAAATATGATCCAAGAGAGAAGCTGCAATACCAGCAAGGTATGATTTGTTGTGATTTTGATTTCCATGAGTTAGCCAGTTTTATTATATGGCATAAATATCAATTAAAATTTATTGATAAACAATAAAAAAGAGTTGATAAAGGGGAAATATTTCAGAAGTATATTCTCACTCTTATAGGATACTGCAGGTGTGTGCCTATATCAGTGGATTAATGGAATCATAAGCTAAAATCAGCTTGACATTTCGCTCTTTCTGAGCTATTACCCCGGCCTATCGAGCGGGGCTTGGGTATCTAGGTCTTTCAGCTCTTTTAGGATTGGAAACTGAATTATCTAGCTGCGCTCTCTGTGTAAAGCTCTGTGANCGAGCGGGGCTTGGGTATCTAGGTCTTTCAGCTCTTTTAGGATTGGAAACTGAATTATCTAGCTGCGCTCTCTGTGTAAAGCTCTGTGACCACATCGGTAAAATATGCATCCAAAACAAAACCCGCTTCTGAGAGCGGGTTTCGTATTTATAGACCTGACACTTCAGCTTCAGGATGTATTTTTTTGACTAAGCCCTGGAGAACTTTTCCTGGCCCACATTCTACAAACTCTGCGGCTCCATCAGCAACCATGTTTTGAACAGATTGAGTCCATTTAACCGGAGCAGTGAGTTGTGCGATCAAATTAGCTTTTATTTCTGCTACATCCGTCACAGCGGTCGTACTCACATTTTGGTAAATTGGGCAGCTGGGCTCTTGGAAGGTAGTTGCTTCGATGGCGGTCTGTAATTTTTCGCGAGCTGGCTCCATTAGTAGAGAGTGAAACGCTCCTCCTACAGGAAGAGGCAGCGCACGCTTGGCACCAGCCTCTTTCATCTTTTCGCATGCGATCTCAATTCCTTTATTTGAACCAGAAATCACCAATTGGCCAGGACAGTTATAGTTGGCAGGAACCACTATTTCATCTGTGATAGATGCGCAAATTTCTTCCACTTTCTCATCAGAAAGTCCCAAGATTGCGGCCATAGTTGATGGGTTGATCTCACAGGCTTCTTGCATAGCAAGTGCTCGCTGATATACCAGTTTAAGGCCATCTTCAAAGGCAAGAGTACCATTGGCAACCAAAGCAGAAAGCTCCCCAAGAGAATGACCTGCGACCATGTCTGGCGCGAAATCAGGTGTTGTTTTCGCCAAAATCACCGAATGAAGAAATACAGCAGGCTGCGTTACATTGGTCTGCTTCAGCTCCTCAGCGCTTCCTTCAAACATGATGTCGGTGATCCTGAAACCTAAGATTTCATTTGCTCTCTCAAATAATTCCTTTGCTTGAGGATTTTCTTCATAAAGTGCTTTTCCCATTCCTGGGAATTGGGCGCCTTGGCCCGGGAAAACAAATGCCTTCATTAACTAGTGTTGTTTTGTTCAAGGCAAATATAAGCCTTTTCCTAAAGTCGGCTTCTAGGTAAGGTGTTAGGAAGGAAGCTTTATGCCTGTTTGGGAAACGGTTTCTTTTGAGAGAAACTTTGCTCTTTCGGCTGGAGTTGGGAGTCGGCAGGTATTTTTCTTACCAAACCAGCGGTAGCGGTTACTACCGATCCAATTGTAGATAGGATCCCGAAGGAATTTTGGCAGGAAAATAAGTGGGTATAGAGCTGGCGAAAGCCCGGATAAGTTTCTGGCTATTTTTAGTGCAGCGGTACTTTTGTAATAGATTTCCCCTTTTTCCAATAGAACAAGTGAATCCAGGTAATTTTCTCTTACCTCAAATAGAGAGAGAACCTTTTTGCTTAAATCCTCCTGCAACGCTCCCACTAAGAAGTGATCATTTTTATCTCTTTGGATCACAAAATCAATGGAAGCATTACAGAGGTTGCAAACCCCATCAAAGAAAATGATGGATTTTAGATGTGTCATCTAAGAAGTTGAATCGTTCCCTTCAGGCTTCGTTCCTTTTGAGCTGGATCGAGTACGTCGAATACTACATTGCCAGAGTAATAATAGGTGCCAGCCGGCAAGTCGTTTCCGTTTTTGTCTCTTCCATCCCATCGGATGTAGATGTCGTTTTCTGCGGATTCAAGGCTATTGTAGGAGAATACCTCTACTCCCCATCGATTGACGATAAAGATGTCAACTCCGAGTACAAATCTTGGACATTGCACAAATGGATTGTCAAAGGCCATAAAAGTCTCATTGATACCATCACCATTTGGAGTAAATGCATTCGGCAGATTGTAGCTTGGGCAATTGTCCACACAGACAATATTGCTAGGCTCAGATTCATTGCCAGATCTGTCAATGGCTGTAATGTAATAACATCCACGATAGGTGGTCAGATCACGAATAATTGTGGAAAGATTCAGTGATGAAAGCGTTGCAATCAATTCAAACTGACTTTCCTCTCCCTCAGAGGTATAGTATAATTTATACCCACTCAATTCGTCATCGCATTCTCCTGTAAAGTCTGGAGTCCAGCTTAAGTCATGCTCATAAGTAGAATTGCTGCAAGGGAGCTCCGCAAGATAGGCAGAGCATTCCGGTCCTTCGAATGTCAACACAGGAGGGCAAGGCAAGCGATTATCATCAGGCTTAGCACAGACGATTTGAGATTTGTTTTCCAAAGGATATACAAGTCCTGCTACGTTGTAGGAACCTTTAGTAATCACATAGTAGCAGTATTCTATTTCTTTTTCAAGTGGTACACCATTGAAGCTGCCATCGTCCAAATAGCTGAAGCCTTCAGTGGTTACATCGACTTCAGCGATTTTCACAAAAGTAGTCTCGTCTGCGGCTACAGCATCGGTTCTGTTTCTATAGACTTCGTGTTTGTATTGGCTCACAGAATTGTTCCATGGTACGGTAAATTGCCAATTCACCTCAATCGCCTCATTGATAATCGTGAGGTCTGTCCAGACAGAAGATGCTTTGGAAGAGGTGTCTATTTTTGTGTTTCTGTCAAGTAAAACCACTTCATAATTGTAAACAACATTTCTTGTATTCAATCCTGTGTCGGTGAATAGGGTGTCTGAAGTAACCCCCAAAGACACTTGTCCTGCATCACCAGTGAAGCCAGTGCTTCGCAATAATTCGTAGCTGTATGGGCCAGGAAACTGCACTTTGTCTATATCATAGGGCGGTGTCCATTTTACAAAAATCTCCCCTGCTGTTAGGTCTGTCTGCTCTATACTTACATTGGTAATGATAGGTACATCCACATCGATGGTGACACAAATCTCCTCAGATACTATGCTTTCCCCGGCTCTCGGATTAGGATAGGCGGCTACCAGTCTATAGCAATAGGTGTTTCCCGGAGCTAAACCTTCTCCACCATTTGTGTCGAGAAAATCCATAGTCTGCATGGTGGTAGTTCCGATCAACTCATAGCCTGCTCGGATTCCTGTCTCGCAACTATCGGGCTGATACGGGTCAGAATTGATCCTTCTCCAAATCTGCATTTCACTAGCGGAGTTACCGCAAACGTATGGATCCCAATTCAATTCCACTGTTCTACCTGGCATTTGTTCTATCTGATCGAAGATAGGAGGAGGTCCAACTACCTTGATTCTCCAAGTTTTGATATCTACCAAAGCAGGTCCTGAGCTTGGTTGGTCGGTGATCCTTACTCTCACTTCATATTCTCTAGCTCTCACATGATTGCAGACGGTTTGCCAGTTGAAGTTGACAATGCCTGGGGTTGGCTGATATTCACTCTCCGGGGAATATGTGGCTGGAGAGGTGGTTATTTCTATAGGTTCGCCAAAGACTTCGATTTTGATAGGATCACCATCTGGATCTTGGCCTTGGATGATTTCTTCTATTTTTGTTCCTGCTATCACACAAAGATCTGGTGGCAAAATCAACTCGGGTCTTCTATTATTTGAGTTTTCAATGATGATTTGCATGTCTCTGACCACGCTGCCAATTAGTTCCCATTTGCCATTAAGTTTTCGGTATTCATTAATTCTAAATGCTACGTTGAATTGTCCGGCAGTCCCTGGAGCATCCCAGATCAAATCTCCGGTAAGTGGATTTAAAGTTAGAAATGCCGGGGTAGTACCATCTTCCTGGCTGAAACTGAATTCTGCAGAAGCAGGGCTTCTATAGTTATTAACCGGACGTTGGAACTGCTGCTTAGGGATGTCCATCACATAAGCCAAGCTATCGCCATCAGGATCATAAGCGCCAGGATTGTGAATGTATCGCACGTTTACGGCTCCATTGTCAACTGGTGGAATAGTCAGTACTGGAGAGTTGTTTACCCCTACAAATGGATCTATCGTAATGGTAGTTTCTACATAAAAGGGTGTATCTACCGAATTGTCCATATTCAGCGTCCGGTCGTTTCGGTTGAATTCCTGAAAACGGATCGTGTACGTGCCTGGCCCTTGAAAGGTGTGTGTGATGACAAAAGTGTTCTTCTCAATCTGGTTTCCCAGGTTTTCTACGGTATTAAAATCACTCTCAGTATTCAGACCATCTACGATTCTACCATCTCCAAAATTGATTTCCCCGGGGCCAAAAATCACATTTGAACGCGTATCGGTGTACCCTACCACTGTGATTTTATAGGTCAGGTTTTGAACAGAAACCCGCTCGGCGATGATTTCACCGGCCCTAATGTGTGTAGCCCAAGCTTGAGAGATTCCTGCAATCAGCAAGAATAGAAAAAGTCCTAGAGTGATTTTCAGCTTCATATTGGTCAAGTTCATTAGTAAGGAGAAATAGAATGTACGAATTTATCCTGTTTTAAGGTTTTAGCTTACATTTTCTTCCTATACGAAATAAACGGAAGTACGTAGAAAATCCGCGCAAAATCAAACATTAAATCTGTTCTTATAGTTATGAACGCAGCAAATTCGTCCAGAAGCAGGATCTATTTAGAACTGATTAAAATAAGGGAAGTGTTTTTGAATGGATTGTTTGCTACTTGTTCCAAATGTAAATTTGGCACTATTAATCAAAGATTTCGTTTTAATCTAATCACAAAAATTGTATGAGCTGGGTTACAAAAACCTTGAGTAGCACAATAGGCAGGAAATTGATCATGGCATTGACCGGACTTTTCCTGATCCTGTTTTTGACGGGCCACGTATCGGGTAATTTACTGTTGTTCAAAAATGATGGGGGAGAGGCATTTAATATTTATGCCAAATTCATGACCACTAATCCCGCAGTAAAGCTTCTCTCTTACTTGACTTATATTTCTATCATTGGTCACGTGATATTTTCTATTTGGCTTTCGAAGAGAAACAAAGCTGCTCGTCCCATTGGATATGGCGTCTCTACTCCTCCTTCTACCACGGTTTCATCCCGTAACATGGGGATCTTGGGAACTATCATTTTGATCTTCATCGTGGTTCACATGCAGAGCTTTTGGGCTCAGATGCACTGGGGAGATCTTCCTATTGTGACTTATGGCGGCGAAGAATACAAGAATTTGTTTAAGATCGTGACGTTTGCATTTCAGAATGAGCTGATGGTGATCGGATACGTAGTAGCGATGGCATTCTTGGCATTTCACCTTTCTCATGGCTTTGCCAGTGCATTTCAGACATTGGGATTGAACCATCAGAAATATTCTCCAGCTATAGCGGTGATCGGCAAAGTCTATTGCATCCTGGTTCCGGTTCTTTTTGCCAGCATACCAGTTTATATCTATTTCACACAGAGCTAATCAATAGTCCCCTATGATACTAGATTCAAAATCCCCAATAGGCCCTTTAGCCGAAAAGTGGACTAAACATAAGTTTAACAGTAAGCTGGTCAACCCGGCAAACAAAAGGAAATACGAGGTAATTGTAGTGGGAACTGGTCTTGCCGGAGCTTCTGCCGCTGCTTCATTGGCAGAATTGGGCTATAAAGTGAAAGCATTTTGCTTTCAAGATAGTCCACGCCGAGCACACTCTATCGCTGCGCAAGGAGGAATCAACGCTGCTAAAAACTACCAGAATGATGGTGACTCGGTTTACAGACTTTTCTACGATACCATCAAAGGTGGTGATTACCGCTCTCGTGAGTCCAATGTTTACCGTCTGGCAGAAGTTTCAGTAAATATTATTGACCAGTGCGTGGCTCAGGGTGTTCCTTTTGCCAGAGAATATGGCGGATTGCTTGCCAATCGCTCATTTGGTGGAGCGCAGGTTTCGAGAACTTTCTACGCTAGAGGCCAAACTGGGCAGCAATTGCTATTAGGAGCTTATTCTGCATTAAGTCGTCAGGTGGCAAATGGTAAAGTGAAACTTTATCCTCGTACCGAAATGATGGACGTCGTGACTATCGACGGCCATGCCAGAGGTATTGTGACTAGAAACCTGATCACCGGAGCTATAGAAACTCACGCTGCTCATGCAGTACTACTTTGTACTGGTGGCTACGGAAACGTATTTTTCCTTTCTACCAATGCGATGGGATCGAATGTGACTGCGGCTTGGAGAGCGCACAAGAAAGGTGCTTATTTCGCTAATCCTTGCTACACACAGATTCACCCTACTTGTATTCCGGTATCCGGAGATCATCAGTCCAAATTGACTTTGATGTCTGAGTCACTGAGAAACGACGGTAGAGTTTGGGTTCCAAAAACAAAAGAGATTGCTGCGAAGCTTCGCAAAGGAGAAATCAAGGCAAAAGATATCAAGGAAGAGGACAGAGACTATTACTTGGAGAGAAAGTATCCATCTTTTGGTAACCTTGTTCCCCGTGATGTAGCCTCAAGAAATGCTAAGGAAGTTTGTGATGAAGGGCTGGGAGTAAATGAAACCGGAGAAGCTGTGTTCCTTGATTTTCGTGATGCAATCAACCGCGACAGCGAGGCTGCGATCCGCGCTAAATACGGTAATTTGTTTGACATGTATCAGCAGATCACCGGTGAGAATCCTTACCAGACTCCAATGAAGATTTATCCAGCGGTGCACTACACTATGGGTGGGCTTTGGGTTGATTATAACTTGTCAACAACTGTTCCTGGGCTTTATTCTCTGGGAGAGGCGAACTTCTCGGATCATGGAGCAAACAGATTGGGAGCTTCCGCTTTGATGCAAGGATTGGCAGACGGGTATTTCGTAGTTCCATACACTATCGGTGATTACTTGGCACAAATAGGGCCAAGCCCGGTAGATACCAATCATCCGGAATTTGCGAAAGCAGAAAAAGGAGTGAAGGATGCTATCCAAAAGTTGTTGAGTATCAACGGTACTAAAACGGTTGATTATTTCCATAAAAAGCTTGGACTCATCATGTGGAATAACTGTGGAATGGCTAGAAATGAGGAAGGATTGACGAAGGCCAAAGGAATGATTCAGGAGCTTAAAAAAGAATTCTGGTCAGATGTAAAAGTTCTTGGGGCAAATGAAGAATTGAACCAGACGTTGGAAAAAGCAAGCCGAGTAGCTGATTTCATAGAGCTTGGAGAATTGATGGTGGACGACGCATTGAATAGAAACGAGTCTTGTGGCGGACACTTTAGGACAGAATCTCAAACTCCAGAAGGAGAGGCACTCAGAGATGACGAAAACTATGCATACGTGGCTGCTTGGGAGTTTATGGCAGAGAATGCTCCTGAAACATTGCACAAAGAGCCGTTGGTTTTCGAAAACGTGAAGCTGACTCAGAGATCTTACAAATAAATTCAAGACTTAATTCATAGCTATTAATTATGAAACTGACATTAAAAATATGGAGACAGAAAAACGCCAGCGATAAAGGCGGTTTTGTCACCTATCCTATAGATGGTATTTCCACAGACATGTCATTCCTAGAAATGATGGATGTCTTGAATGAAGAACTTGCAATAAAAGGAGACGATCCAGTTCACTTTGATCATGATTGCCGCGAAGGTATTTGCGGTATGTGCTCACTTTATATCAATGGCCATCCACATGGTCCTCAGCAGACTACGACCTGTCAACTTCACATGCGTTCCTTCTCTGATGGAGATACCATCACGATTGAGCCGTGGAGAGCTGCAGCTTTCCCAGTCGTGAAAGATTTGGTCGTTGACCGGGGAGCATTTGATAGAATTATCCAGGCAGGTGGTTATGTATCTGTGAATACAGGTGGCGTCCCTGACGCAAACGAGATACCTATTCCAAAGAGAATTGCTGATGAAGCATTTGATTCGGCGACATGCATAGGCTGTGGAGCTTGTGTAGCTGCATGTAAGAATGCTTCTGCAATGCTTTTCACCTCTGCGAAAATCTCGCAGTTGGCATTGTTACCACAAGGACAAGTAGAAAGAATGTCTAGAGCAGAGAAAATGGTAGCCCAGATGGATGAAGAAGGTTTTGGGGCTTGCACCAATACGGGTGCCTGCGAAGCAGAATGTCCTAAAGGCATCAGCTTGACCAATATAGCCCGAATGAACAGAGAGTATTTCTCTGCTTCTCTTAAGAGTGAGAATATATAATTGAATCTAAGAATTCATATAGAATAGAAAAAGCCGGCGAGAGTCGGCTTTTTTTGGTTTGGGGGGAATACAGGGGGGAGTTGCGTATATCTTTTCTATATGCATATATACGCAACTGTTAGAATTTGGAGATTAAACCTTAAAACAGGAAGGAATTCCAGAAAGTTG